>CAMWOX010000059.1 GCA_947175975.1 uncultured Ruminococcus sp. | reverse complement strand
TTTTAGTTTTCTTATTTCATTTCACTTGGATTAGTTAGACTTTTGCTCTTCTCTAATATTATACCAGTATATCAGTAATCTGTCAACCTTAATCCAACATCTAAAGCCAGTGGGATTGCAGTTGATATCAAAATATAAAAATGCTCCTCATGCCATGACACACGAGGAGCAAAACTTTTTCATTACAATTAACCGAGTGTTACAACAACTTCGTGAACTGTTCCAGCATCCTTTGCAGGAATGATATTGCCGTCTACTGCTTCACCGTCAACCGTCATAGAAACAACACCCTTGTTGACATGATCCGGATTCTTGACAGTGATCTTGTAAGTCGCACCACGGAACTGACGTTCTGCTGTAAATCCATCCCATTCATGCGGAATAGACGGATCAATCTTAAGACCGTTCCAGTCCGGAATCACACCAAGAATATACTGGGAAACTGCAACGAAATTCCATGCAGCCGTGCCTGTCAGCCAGCTGTTCTTTGCCTCACCGTGACGAGCCGCATCTTTTCCGGCAATCATCTGGGCATAGACATAAGGCTCTGTTCTGTGGAGTTCAGAATATTTTTCTTCTCTGTAAGCCGGGGCAATTTTAGAATAATATTCAAATGCCTTATCACCTCTGCCGGCATAAGCCTCAGCACAGATGATCCATGCATTATTATGGCAGAAGATACCTGCATTCTCTTTGTAGCCTGCCGGATAGGTAGAAATTTCACCGTACTGAACATAATATTTTGTGAACGCCGGATTGTTCAGCAC
Organism: uncultured Ruminococcus sp.; assembly: GCA_947175975.1. Classification (GTDB taxonomy): domain Bacteria; phylum Bacillota; class Clostridia; order Oscillospirales; family Ruminococcaceae; genus UBA3855. The sequence continues at coordinate 8,414 of CAMWOX010000059.1, read as the reverse complement.
CAGACCATGCTCGGAATTGAGATATTTATCAATCGAGTTCAGAGCCTTGATGTCAGCTCCTACATCCTTGCCGACTTCAGACATGACCATAAAGCCCTGCGGTTCGATGAAGATTTTACCCTCTTCGCACTCGGAAGATCCCATCTTCTTGCCTTCATCATCATAAGCTCTGATAAACCACTCGCCATCAAAGCCGTATTTCATGATGTTATCTTTCATCTTGTCAATTTCAGCCTGTGCCTTTGCAGCTTCTTCCATGTCACCCTTGTATTTGCAGAGTTCTACATAGGCAGGGCCTGCATAAGTAAACAGACCAGCAACCATGAGAGATTCTGCGATTCTGGAGTATTTTTCATCGCCGTATTTCGGAGAAGTGGAAGTCTGGAATGATTCGCCAGGTTCTTCACTCCAGCAGGAAAGATTAATGCAGTCATTCCAGTCAGCACGCATTGCAAGCGGCAGTCCGTGCGGCCCTGTTGTGTTAGCAACCCGGTAGAAACTCTGTTTCAGATGATGCATCATCGGCTGTGCTTTGGACATGTCATTGTCATAAGGCACAAGCTCGTCCAGAATGCCATAATCGCCTGTTTCTTTGATATATGCACCTACAGAAAGAATCATCCACAGCGGATCATCGGAGAAATCGCCACCGATTTCGTCATTACCCTTTTTCGTTAAGGGCTGATACTGGTGATAGCATCCGCCATCTTCAAACTGCGTAGAAGCAAGATCAATCAAACGTTCTCTCGCTCTGTCCGGAATCTGATGTACAAAACCAAGCAGATCCTGATTGGAATCACGGAAGCCCATACCTCTGCCGATACCACTCTCAAAATAAGAAGCGGAACGGCTCATGTTGAATGTTACCATGCACTGATACTGATTCCAGATATTTACCATACGATTCATCTTGTCATCCGGCGTATTAACAGTATATTTTGACAGCAGAGCATCCCACATTGCTTTTAATGCAGCAAGACCCTGTTCTACTTTCTCGGAAGTGTTATACTGCTCAATCATAGCATAAGCACGAGATTTATTCAGGCTCTTTCCGTCTGCAAGGAATTTTTCCTCTTTCGGGTTTTCCACATAGCCGAGAATGAAAATCAATTCTTTGGATTCGCCGGGCTGAAGTGTCACAGCAATGCTGTGAGAAGCAATCGGAGACCAGCCGTCAGCCGTAGAATTATTAGACTGATTTGCCATAACTGCCTGCGGATTCTCGAAGCCGTTATACAATCCCATGAAAGATTCTCTGTCGCAGTCATAGCCATCAATTTCAGAATTTACAGTGTAGAACGCATAATGATTTCTACGCTCTTTGTACTCTGTCTTATGGAACATGGTAGAACCTTCGACTTCGACTTCACCAGTATTGAAATTTCTCTGGAAATTGGTAGAATCATCCTGTGCATTCCAGAGACACCATTCGAGCATAGAGAACAGCTTGAAACTTTTTTCAGAATCGCCCTCATTTTTCAGAATCACTCTCTGGATTTCACCATTGTAATCCTGCGGCACGAAGAAAGTCACTTCTGCGGAGAGATTATTTTTCTTACCAGTAATGACAGTATAGCCCATACCATGACGGCACTCATACGCATCCAGTTCTGTCTTGGCAGGAGACCAGCCAGGAGACCAAACAGTGTCGTTGTCGTTAATGTAGAAATATCTGCCGCCCATATCAACGGGAACATTGTTATAACGATAACGTGTAATTCTTCTCAGGCGTGCATCCATATAGAAATGATAGCCGCCGGCTGTATTGGAAATCAAAGAGAAGAATGCCTGTGTGCCGAGATAGTTAATCCACGGATAGGGTGTCTTTGGGGAAGTGATGACATATTCTTTGTTGACGTCATCAAAATGTCCGAACTTCTGCATAGTTCTAAAATTCTCCTTTTGCTATATTTTTTTAAATAATCGCTTGTGACATCTCAGAAATTTTCACGAAACCACAGAACGCTAAAGATATTATATCATATTTTTAGACAATTGGCAAGTCTTTTTTGACAAATTTCTGAAACAGCACTGCTAAAATTTATTTACACGATTTGTGCATTTTGTCGGTCATCCTAAAATCTGTTTAAATATGCTTTTTAATGCTTGTAAATCATTTGCAAGCAAGCTTTTCTATTTTTTTAAGTATGCCCTCCCAGTTTGCCTGTTGCATTAACGCATTTTTCATGGCAAGAACATTGTTTTTGACTGCTTTATTTTGATACACATCACATACTGCATGATATAATTCTTTACTGCTTGAAAATAACCGGATTCTTTTTCCTAATCCTAAATTGACGATCTGCTTTGCATTTTCAGGCTGGTCATTCAGAACCGGCATAGCTACCATAGGTACTCCGGCGCACAATGCTTCATTTATGCTGTTCATGCCGCAATGTGTCAAAAAAACATCAGCGTGTTCTAATACTTCTATTTGTGGAACAAAGGAATAGGCATATATATTATCCGGAATTTTTCCCAGTGAAACGGGGTCAATCCTGCCAGTATTAAGAATAACTGAAAAATTTTTTCCTCCGAATGCTCTCATACATTTCCGGCAAAAACCTTGACTGCTGATCATGCTGCCCAGAGAAATATAAACAACAGGATGTTTCATTTTATCATAAGGAATGACAATATTGCTTTTTTCTTGCTCTTGTGCAGGTACTGTAAACACAAAACTCGAATCAAAACTGTCACGGTTTCTCTGAAATTTTTCAGGAACATAAACAATATTCAGATCAGGCTTGTCATGTATAATTGCATCTGCCATGGAGTGATGCTGCAATCCCATGGCTGTAATCCTTTTTTTGCCCATTACCTGCATATCGAGCAGCTTTGAGGATAATTGAAACAGGACAGAAGTATTTTTCCAGGTATCCTCAGACCATGCAGGCTGTGCAAACTGTCTGACACAGGGGATTTTCTTTTTTCGAGCTATTTCGATCCCAGGATAAAAGAACATCTCATAAATCAGGATATCAAATGGCTGATCCAGACACAAGGCAGTATCATAAGCAGCTTGAAAGCAAATCCGTTTTTTTTCTTTTTCGCTGATCTTATCGGGATAATTTCCATAAGGGATGAAAACAGCTCCGGTCATTTCTATTTTTTTGCGGAATGGTTCTGCATTGATATAACTTACCTGATGTCCTGCTTTTACAAGTGCTTTTGTTAATGGAATCGTCGGATTCACGTGTCCGGAATATGGAACATTTATCATTAAAACCCGCATGATATACTCACCCCTTTGTTGGATTATTTTTTAATTATTCGAGAGTATAGAAATGCTGATAAAATGCCTTGCTTTCGTCTTGGTCAAGCTCACAATAGCCTGTCACACCATCTGGCAGATCCAGATTCGGCGCATCAATCATAGCACTCATCGGCTCAGGACAGAAATAGTGATTAAATCCCTTGTCATTCCAGAAAATCCAGAATTTATATTCTTCGCCTGTTTCATAACAGATTTTCTTGCGTGATCCTGTATCTTCCAGAACAATTCCATGAAACTGCTCGCCGTTGAGATTCATATACTCTGCGAAATACATTTCGTTATCAATATTCTGGAGTACCGGGCATCTTGTGCCGTTTCTGTATTCTTTGTCCTGTTCTGTAAGATCCACAAATTCGCCAGTCGGCAGACAACGGGAATTGAGAACCCAGCGTTTTCCGATCGGGGCAATAATTCTCTGATCCTGTTCTTTGGAATTTACAACAAAAGGCGAATTCATTGCCGTATGCGTTGCCACAGAGACTGGCATTTTCCTGTCTGACAGATTGGTGAGCCGAAATTCGTATTCCAGACCATTGGCAGAGAGCGTGAATAAAAATTCCGCCCGGAATTTAATTGGCAGATATTGAAAAAATTCATCGTTCTCATCATAGATATACTCCGTCCTGCATCTTGCCGTATTTGCATCTGCCTGCAATTCTGTCACTCTGTGTGTGCGTTTGTGGAGAAAGCCATGGATATGATTATGATACGGTGCAGCTTCATTGACCGGGAGCTGATAGACAGCGTCGGATGTTTTGAGAATCCCGTCTGCAAAACGGTTAGGCAGATACAGTGTCGGCAGTCCCCAGACTTCAGCAGACTGGATTAATGCTGCATAATCATTTTCAGGGCTGAACCGGAAAAATTCGATCTTGTTTTTCTGCTCATATAACCGGATGACATTAGAACCAACCTGTGGTGCAATCATGGCGAGATAACCGCCGGCTTCGAGGCGGACACAGTCCATATCCTGGAATTTTATTTTTTTTGCCTGATTCATGAAAAAATATCCTCCTGATTTTAAAATAATAGCATCTCTATTGTAACACAAAATTTTTGATTTGTCCAGAGAAACAAAAAAATATCCTGTTTTGCACAGCAAATTTTCTGAAATTTGTGCAAAATCATGATTTTTTTCTGCTATGAACAGAATCTTTCACATTTTCATGCAAAAAATCCGGAAAATTCAGATTTAGACTTGCAAAATGCCGGAAACCATGTTATAATAGCAAGTAAGTTGCTGAAAATAAATACAAGCAAAAATAAAAAAGGAGGACATTTGTTTATGTTAAGTCAAAATGCAGAAACCACTTCTGCATCCGCTCCGACAGGAGCAAAATTTTCGCCAGGTGATTTTTTTAAAAGCTGGGCTTCCCGCAACCGCTGGTATCTGATGGCATTCTTCCTGCCTGTCATCCTCATGTATATCAGCTATGCGATCTTCGGACTCTATCCGTTCGGAGAAGAATCTGTTCTTGCACTGGACTTCAATGCGCAGTATGTTTATTATTTTGAAGCCCTGCGAGACGCATTCTGGGGCGATGGGAGTATCTTTTACAGCTGGGGCAGAAACCTTTCAGGCGGCTACATGGGTGTTATCGGCTATTATCTAGCCAGCCCGTTTACGCTGATTGTCATGCTCCTGCCGGAAAAAATGATGCTTACAAGTTTACTGCTCATGATTCTGGCAAAAATCGGCTCAGCAAGCGTCACATTCTGCATGTACCTGCAAAAATCCAAAAAACTTGCACCTGCGCCTGCTCTTCTGTTCGGTGTTTTGTATTCTCTCATGGCATATATGGTCATTCAGACAATTGACCCGATGTGGCTTGATGGTCTGGTGTTCCTGCCGCTGATCGCCCTCGGTGTGGAATATCTAGTAGATGATGGCAGAAAGATCAATTATATCATCCCTCTGGCAATCATGTTTGTTGCTAACTTTTATATCGGCTACATGCTGGGGATCTTTACAGCATTCTATTTCATTTACTATTTATTCTTCGGCACAGATCTCAAAAAAAGAAAAATCAAGGATTATATTTATACCTGTCTCACATTCGGTATCAGTACGCTTATAGGCGTGATGTGTTCCGCAGGCATGATCCTGCCGATTTATAAAGCATTATCCCTTGGTAAATTTGACTTTACCACACCGGACTATAGCTTCAAGACACAGTTTGATCCAGTTATCATTCTCCGTCAGCTCCTGACCTGTCAGTATGACTCTGTCAACGTACAGGGCAGCCCGGAGATCTACTGTGGCATTCTCACTGTTGTTCTACTGCCATTGTTCTTCCTGAGCAAAAAAATCACGATGCAGAAAAAATTCGGTTACGGATTCCTGCTTGCAGTCATGTTTTTCAGCATGTATATCAAACCAGTTGATATGTGGTGGCATGGCGGACAAGTTCCGAACTGGCTGCCGTTCCGCTATTCATTTATTGTTTCCTTTATTTTATTATCCATGGCAGCAACTGTTTTCAAAGATCTGGAGAATATCAATACTTCCCATCTGGGAGCAGTATTCTTCGGCATTCTCGCAGTCGGTTTCTTTATCATGAACCAGGATTATGAACATCTGGATGACATGAAATCTGTCTGGCTCTCAATCGGACTGGCAGGTGCATATTTACTGATTATTGCAGGCTTATGCCAGAAGAAATCAAAGCATATCCTCCCTGCCCTGCTTGTATGCCTGGTATCCGGTGAATTGATTTTCAATACAGTAGATACCATGAAAGCAGTAGACAAAGAAGTTGCCTACTCGACAAGAGCCTCTTACAGGACTTTTATACAGTCCGGACGTGCGACTGTAAAAGCAATGGAAAAATACGACAGGGAAAACAGCAATGATCCGGACGGCGGTCTGTATCGTTCTGAAAAAACTTTTGCAAGATGCGTCAATGATAACCTGGCATTTGGACTCAAGGGCATTACCCACTCCAGTTCTGTCATGAATGCCAAAACCCTGAATTTCATTGAAACAATGGGTTATAACATGCGTAGCTATTATTCTCGTTATGATGGCACAACCGAACTTGCAGATGCACTCCTGGGCTTTAAGTATATCCTCGACAGAGGGGATAACCCATCCAGAAATCTTCTGCATCCGTCTTATGAACATGTTGCAGATTATAATTACAAAGACTATGATGACAAGAACGGCGACAACACACCAAAAGACAAGACCATCAGCATTTACAAGAATCCCAATGCATTATCTATTGGCTATCTGGTCAGCGATGACCTTCTCCGGATTGATCATCTCGGCAATGATAATCCATTTAACAGCCAGAATGTTCTTATGAGTACCATGCTTGGAAAAACAACCTTTGACGCAGAAGGACAAATTGCCGGAACAGAAGCCTATTATACACCAATTGATCTAGAAGAGCCGGTACTTGGTGCAGTTACTGTCTCCGATTACAATGGGCAGGTATGTTATACCAAAATGGATTCCGGCGACCCGACTGTTGACTATCGTTTCACGGTAACAGAAAACAAACGTGTTTATGCTTATCTCAAAACAGAAAATGAACAGAAAGCAAATCTCTGGCTAGGTGTTTACAATAATGAAACCGAAGACTACGATTTTTCAGGATTCGGCACATACTTTGAAACAAAGAATTACTGCATCCTGGATCTGGGCATGTATGATATTGGCACAAAAATTTCTCTGCGTATGACAGTTGACAATGAGAATAACGCCACAATCGTAAAAGCACCTTATTTCTATTACTTCAACGAAGAAGTATTCCAGCAGGATATTGATGTGCTTAAAACACAGCAAATGCAGGTAGAAAAATTCTCTGATGATTATATCAAAGGCACTGTCACTGCACAGGAGAATCAGATCTTATTCACATCCATTCCTTATGAAGAGGGCTGGACTGTAAAACTTGACGGCAAAAAAATTGATACTTCCGAGTGTCTGAAAGCCATGATCTATATTCCTGTTACTGCTGGCACACACACAATTACAATGTCTTATCTTCCCCCTTATTTCACAATGGGCATAACAATGGTTGTCATCGGCATTGTAATTATTATCATGTTCTATCGCTATGACAGAAAAAATAACAAAGTCCTGGTTGCTAGAATCCGCAACAAGAAACGGGAAGCTATAAAAGCAGAAAAGGCAGCATAATTCCAGAATCAAGGGACAGCATCCCCTGCTGTCCCTTGTCACATATCTGTATTTCTCTGCATAAGATAACCTAATCAAAATCTCTAATTCAGAAAGCGAGTGAATGATTCATGATCCAACTGCAAGTTCCTGCCACTAGTGCAAACCTCGGTGCAGGTTTTGATGCACTCGGTCTGGCTCTGCAATATTACAATTATGTTTCCATGGAAGAATCTGATACTATTGAAATCAGTTCTTCTGATGGCACACTTGTCCCGACAGATGAAAAAAATCTGATCTATATTTCTGCCAAAGATCTCTTTGAAGTCTGTGGCAGAAAACTTACTGGCTTGAAATTAATTCAGACAAATCAGATTCCGATGACCCGTGGACTTGGTTCAAGTTCTGCCTGCATTGTTGCCGGACTTGTAGGCGCAAATACACTGCTGGGCAATCCCCTCGGCACGGATGATCTGGTTGACCTTGCTGCTCAGATTGAAGGACATCCGGACAATACTGCACCTGCTCTGCTTGGCGGAATTGTGACAGCTGTTTTTGACGGTAGACGTGTACACTGGGTAAAGCAGGAAGTCTATACGAAACTGCGCTTTGTCGCCATGATCCCTGATTTTGAACTCAAAACAGAAAAAGCCAGAGCCTGTCTCCCCTCTGAAATTTCCCATAAAGACGCTGTTTATAACCTCTCCCGTGCAGCCCTGTTTTCCGCCTCCCTTTTAACAGGCAAATTTGAAAATCTCCGCACAGCCACTCATGACAAACTGCATCAGCCATACAGAATGGCATTAATCCCTCGTGCAAGAGAAGTATTTGACATTGCCTATGCACATGGTGCATACGCAGTCTATATCTCTGGTGCTGGTCCGACACTGATGGCAATCGTGGATGAAGAAAATACTTATTTTGCAGGAAAAATGCGATTTTCACTTGATAATGCTGGCATGAAAGGCTGGCAGGTTCATGACCTCAAAATTGATAATACAGGCTGTGTAT
>CAMWOX010000058.1 GCA_947175975.1 uncultured Ruminococcus sp. | reverse complement strand
TGCAATTGACATGCGTCCGGAAACTGTTCAGAAGATTTTCAGTTCCACGGAGATCAAGACGATTTCTGCGGAACAGATTCAGCCAGGCGATCTGCTGCTGGTGCGTGCAGGCGATCGTATTCCCGTTGATGGCATTGTTCGCAAGGGCGAAAGTATGATTGATACTTCGGCAATTACCGGAGAATCCTTGCCTGTTTCCGTGGAGATGGGAAGCGAAATCATGTCAGGCTGTATGAATCTCAACGGTGTACTGGAATTAGAGGCAACAGCGGAATTAAAAGATTCCATGGTTTCTCGGATTCTGGAGAGTGTTGAGAGTGCTGCTGCCGGAAAGCCAAAGATTGATAAATTTATCACCCGATTTGCGAGAGTCTATACGCCTGTTGTTGTAATTATTGCAGTTCTGACAGCCATTGTGCCGTCTTTGATTACCGGAAACTGGTCTTATTGGGTGTATGCTGCTTTGAATTTCCTCATGATCAGTTGTCCATGTGCATTAGTTCTAAGCGTCCCGCTGGCATTCTTTTCTGGAATTGGTGCAGGTTCTGTGCATGGGATTTTATTCAAAGACGGGATTTCTCTGGAAGCACTTGCAGGTGTGAAAGCTGTTGTCATGGATAAAACCGGAACATTGACAAAAGGTAATTTCACTGTGACAGAAGCTGAGACAGTCCACTGCAAGACAGAAGAATTGTTCCGGATGTGTGCGGCTTGTGAGAGTTCTTCTACGCATCCTGTTGCCAAAAGCATCCTGCAATATATGGAAGAACAGCAGATCACATATACACCTGCCGAAAATGTCCGGGAACTGGCAGGACGTGGCATTATGGGTACTGTTAATCAGATGCATGTTGCCTGTGGCAATGAAAAGCTGATGCAGGAACTGGAAATTGATTACCCAGAGAATAACAGCGTTGCAGGTACTTGCGTTTATGTTGCTGTCGATGGTATTTACTATGGCAGATTGGTATTGTCTGATACGCCGAAAGAAAATGCTCTGCAAGCAATCACGGAGCTGAACAAGAAAAATCTGTATACTGTCATGCTGACAGGGGACAGTTCAGAACATACGCAGGCAATTGCAGAAAAATTGCAAGTACGGGAAGTTCATTCTGGATTATTGCCAACGGAAAAACCTGTCTACATGCAGAAGATCCGGAAAGCACATGGAGCTGTTCTCTTTGTGGGTGATGGTATTAACGATGCACCTGTATTATCCGGTGCGGATGTTGGTGCGGCTATGGGAAGTGGTGCGGATGCCGCCATGGAAGCAGCCGATCTGGTGCTGTTGAGTTCTGATCCAAAATCTGTTGTAACTGCAATTGAGATTGCAAGACGTGTCAATCAGACTTGCAAATATTGTATTGTCTTTGCATTGGCAATTAAAATTGCTGTCATGATTCTGGCATTTTTCGGATTTGCGAATATGTGGGTTTCTGTCTTTGCGGATACTGGTGTCACGATTTTGTGTGTCATGTTTGTGCTGATCAGAATGCATTTTTATTATCGTGCGAAAAAATCCCGGAAGATCCAAAACTGAATCCTGAATTGTTGCATACAAAAAGCACGGAATGTAAAATATTCCGTGCTTTTTGCTTACATTTGATCCAGTTTCCGGATCAGCTCCGGCAGTGCAAGTTCAAATTTGACACCGTACCAGTGATCCGGATCATTCTTTGTTTTTTCGATGCAGGAAACTGTGAAATCTGCGGCAGTTTTTGCGGCATCATAGGCATTCATACCATGCAGGTATGCTCCCACGAAAACAGAAGCATAAATATCACCTGTTCCGTGAAAACGCTGTGCAATTCTCTGATGCTTGTAATACTGGGTATTCTGATTCCCAGCAATCACAACACCTGTTGTGGAATGCTCATAGCTGATGCCTGTCAGGATGATTGTATCTGCCCCAAAAGATTTTAATTTGTGCAGGATTTCTTCTATGAAATCTGCATCATAGCTTTCCGTATAGGGTGTATCTGTCAGCAGGCAGGCTTCTGTCAGATTCGGGAGAATCACGTTTGCATGGGAGCATAATTTTTTCATAGCGGCGACATGCCGGGCATCAAATGCCGGATATAATGCGCCGTGATCCCCTATTACCGGATCAACAATCAGCTTGCATTCTTCTGTTCCGGAAGTTTCCAGAATCTTTAAGACGTGAGCGATTTGCTCCTGATTGGCAAGATAGCCTGTATAAATTGCCTGAAACCGGATGTTTTCACTGTTCCAGTGCTGTGCAATTGCCGGGATTTCCTCCGTCAGGTCATGACAGGTAAAATTCTGAAATCCGGAAGTATGTGTGGATAAAACGGCAGACGGCAGGATGCAGGTTTCTATTCCGCAAGCTGACAGAATCGGCAGTGCTACGGTAAGAGAACACTGTCCGACACAGGAAATATCCTGTATTGTTAAAATTTTTGGATACTGCATAAAATTCACCCCTGATAATGTTAAATCCTTTTAGATCAGGATTCTGCCTGAATTGGGAAATCTTCCTGTGTTACCAGATGCACAAGCAGTTTCAGAACATTCATAGAATCCGACAACGTGATCTTGCCGTCCTGGTCAGTGTCAGCATTTGTCTTACCGGAGTCGGAGATCTTATCCACACCGACATAGACTCTGTTCATGAGAACAACGTCCAGGATTTCAACATTGCCGTTTTCGTCCGCATCTCCCCAGAGGACTGTTGTATCCTGGTTTCCATCCAGTGCGACAAATTCCCGGTTATATCTTTCAGCATATTCCTGTGCAGTAGAATTTGGATAGCCATAGATCATGGCTGTTTCGCTGAGTGTTCTTGCATCATCATAAATTTCACATTCTGGATTTTGGATTTTGATAGATTCCAAAGCAGAACATTCCGCAAATACACCTTCTTCAATGCTTGTGACACTATCCGGAATTGTGATTGTTTCCAAGGAAGTACATCCCACGAATCCCCAGTCTTCAATATCTGTGACACTGTCCGGAATCAAGTAGGACTGATCCGGTTTGCCAATCGGATATTGATGTAATGTCTTTTGATCTTTTGAAAATAATACACCATCTATATCTGTATAATACTGACTTTCCGGATCAACATGAATTACTATCAAGGAAGAACAACCAAGAAATGCCCCGCTTCCAATATATGTGACACTATCTGGAATTATAACAGATGTCAAAGAAGAACAACCCCAAAATGCATCCCATCCAATTGATGTGACACTATCCGGAATAGAGTAAGATGGATCCGGTTTTCCAGCCGGATATTGATTTATTCTTTTTTGATCTTTTGAAAATAATATACCACCTATATCCATATAATTCTCATTTTCAGAGTCAACATGAATCGCTGTCAAAGAAGAACAATCAGAAAATGCACCTCCTCCAATAAATGTGACACTACTTGGAATTGTAACAGATGTCAAGGAAGTACAGCCAGAAAATGCATCGTACCCGATATATATAACACTATCCGGGATTGTGACAGATGTTAGAGCAGAACACTCATAAAATGCACTGCCTCTGATAGATGTGACACTATCCGGGATTGTGACAGATGTCAAAGAAGAACAACCCCGAAATGCATCCCATCCAATTGATGTGACACTATCCGGAATAGAGTAAGATTGATCCGGTTTTCCAGCCGGATATTGCTTTAGTCTTTCTTGATCTTTTGAAAATAATACACCATCTATATCCATGTAATTCTCATTTTCAGGGTCAACATGAATCGCTGTCAAAGAAAAACAATCAGCAAATGCACTATCGTCAATATCTGTGACACTATCTGGGATTGTGATAGATGTTAAAGAAGAACAATCAGAAAATGCACTCTCTCCAATATATGTGACACTGTTTGGGATTGTGATAGATGTTAAAGAAGAACATCCATAAAATGCACCAATTCCAATCTCTGTGACACTATTCGGGATTATGATAGATGTTAAAGAAGAACAGTTCTCAAATGCACCAGTTCCCATCTCTATGACACTATCCGGAATTGTAATAGTTTTCAAGGAAGTACAACCAGAAAATGCCCTGTATCCGATATATATGACAGAATCCGGAATTGTGACAGATGTCAAAGAAGTACAGCCATAAAATGTTTCGTACCCGATAGAGGTAACAGGCAAGCCCTCGATCGTTTCGGGAATGATGATTTCACTCCCTGCGGATTCGTCATAGCCTGTGATTACCACATAAGTCCCCTCATAATCATAAATTTCATAGTACAGACCATTCTCAATACACTTTGTCTCATCCTCTGTTGCAGTCGCATTCACAGTGACGGGACTCTCAATATTCACCGCATCCGCAACGACACTCTTCAGGACTGACATGGACGAAACCGCAACTGCCATACAAACAACACCAGAAATAACTTTTCGTAAAATAGAACTCATTTTACTTACCTCATAATTCATAATTTGTTTGCAAATTAAATTGCCGTTTTTCAGTATAGCATAATTTTGCCACCTTGTCAAGGAAAAATTTTTATATTCCACATCCTGAAAAGAGAAACTTCCGGAATTTCTTTTGAAAACTATGCAAATTTTTTCAAATAGTATTGACATGTCATTAAAAAAATGATATAATATGATATATATCTTGAATCGTAATAAGGAGAAAAAATTATGAAGAAAATTAAACCACTTTTGACTGCTATGGCAATGGCAGTTGCCGCTATCCCTGTGCCGTTCAATGCCGTAGCCGCTGGCAGCTATGATATGAATGTCAGTGTTAATCTTTCCGGAGAAAAAAAGGAAATCAGTCCATATATCTACGGTATGAACCAGTATGGTAATATTAATAATTACAAAAATGTGACGGTGAATGCTGTCCGCCAGGGCGGTAACCGGTACACAGGCTACAACTGGGAGACAAACTGGTCAAATGCCGGCGAAGACTGGGTGAACAGTTCCGATACCAATATCGGTGATGACAAGGATGGTGCAGGCTATGCCGCAAGAAAGCTCTCCGAAGAGTGCCAGACCTACAACGTGCCATATAAAATTACAACACTCCAGATGGCTGGTTATGTTGCCGCTGACAAAGCAGGTACTGTCACAGAAGCTGAGAAAGCACCATCCGCAAGATGGAATGAAGTCGTATTCCGGAAAGATGGTGAGTTATCTCTCACACCGGATCTGACGGATGGCAAAGTTTACATGGATGAGTATGTAAACTTCCTTGTGCAGACACTTGGCGATGCGTCCACAGCTACCGGTATCCAGGGATACAGCCTGGATAATGAACCGTTTCTCTGGAATGACACACATCCAATGTTACATGGAGAAGAAGCAGGCTGTAATGAATTAATCGACAAATCTATCGAGCTTGCCAAAGTCGTAAAAGAAATTGATCCCAAAGCGGAAACTTTCGGCGGCGTTCTCTGGGGTATGCTTCCATGTATTACGGCTGGTTCTGGAGAAACAGTAGACCAGGAGTGGGAGGCAATCAAGAGCAATTATGGCTGGTATGTGGATTATTATCTCGAAAGCATGGCAAAGGCTGAACAAGAAACCGGCACAAGATTACTCGATGTTTTCGATGTGCATTACTATGCACAGGATTGTGCGACAGATGAGGCAAGATTACAGGCAGCAAGAAGTCTCTATGATCCGGAATATGTGGAAAACAGCTGGTTACAGCCCTGGAATGGTCAGTATTTCCCATTCCTGACAAGATTACAGGAATCCATCACAGAATATTATCCGGGAACAAAGCTTGCTGTTTCTGAGTATAATCTTGCAGATATTGCAAACGAAAAAGTGACGGGTAAATCCGTTGTGGCAGCAATCGCCGAAACAGAAGCCCTTGGCGCATTCGCTCTCAATGATGTCTATTTTGCAACGTATTGGGGGACTTTACCGGATTGTCCTTATGTAGAATCTGCCATTAATCTTTATACGAATTATGACGGTGAGGGTGCAGCATTTGGTGATACACTCGTAGAATCCAAAACAGAGGACTTATCCAAAGCAGCATCTTTTGCCGCAATTCAGGGTGATGATGACTCCGAAGTCACTGTTGTGCTTTCCAATAAAGACAGTTCCAATACGGAAAAAGCTGTCATTGATATTTCTGGTTCAAATTCGGATTATCAGAGTGCTGTTGTCTATGCGATTACACAGGACAGCAACGAAATCCGTATTATTGATGTTCAGAATGATCTGTCCGGAAATCAGATCCAGGTAGAATTGCCGCCGCTTTCTGTGGCACAGATTGTCATCTCTGACGAACCGACTGACAAGACACTCTATGAGGCACCGGATATCCGGACAGAAGAGAAATCCTATGATTTCAGCGAACTAGAAGACAAAGATGGTGCAAAGATTATTCCGCTCGGTGACAAGGCACACCTGAAAGAAATCAAGATCACTGTGGAAAGCCATTCCACAGAGGGATCTGCTTATTACAGCGGCGGCGGCGGTCTGTGCTTCAACGCACTAACATCTGCTGACGGTGGAGATCCATTCTGGGGATGCAAGAATTATTCTTATTCCAATGGTGTGACAGAAATTGTAATCCCATTTGATAATGAATTTACAAACGGTGATTCTGAAACAGTCCAGGCAGTTGTCGGAGATGATACAGCGGAATTGCAGACGGGCTGGTGGGTATTCTCTGAAAAAGAGGGCGATGCTGGCAGTGATGTTGTCGTTGATTATCAGAAAGTGACGCTTGTATATGAGTATGATGGTACAAATACGGATGACACCACAGAACCGACTACAGAACCAACAGCTCCAGATCTCACAGAGAGACTCTGGGGAGATGCAGACGAGAATGGCAAAGTAGAGATCCTGGATGTTGTTCTGATGAACAGGGTTTATGTCGGTGTGGATAAAATCTCCGACTCTGGCAAAAAGAATGCTGACACGGATCAGGATAGTAAGATCACACTGTCGGATTCTATGAATGTTCTGAAACTGCTTGTGCATCTGCTTGAGCAGAAAGATTTTCCGATTGCGGCGGAATCCTGATTTTGATTTCATGAAAAACAGCCATACAAGTCCGGTGTTTCCTGGGGATTCCAGGAATGCCGGGTTTGCTGTTTTCTGAAATGGATAGATTTCGGTACTTTTTCACTTTTTTGCATTTTTCTGTTGACTTTCTGGTGCAGATCTGCTATAATAAAAATAGTAAAATATTAGAAACAGTTTATTATTTTTATCATTTTCTGGAGGTGCTGAACTATGAAAAAAACGCTTGCATTATTGTTGAGTCTGGCTCTGGTGAGCATGAATTTTTCCGCTGTTGTGACGATTGCGGAAGATTCCCCGGAAATGCTTGTCCAGACCAGCGAGAAAGATTCTGTGCTGGCATCCGGATTGCATACAGTCATCGGAATAGGTACTTATGCGGACGGGTATATTCTGGATAATGGTTGCTGTATCATGGATCTGGAGATTGAAGAATATGCAGAAACGCCGTTTGATCTGGAATATGGGGATGTTGTGGAAATTGACTGCGACACAGCCACAGGGACATTTCCGAAATATTATGAGTTTGAGCCGGGTGTCCGAATCCGTTCCCTGGGCAAAGCGGAGGAGTACTACAAGGACAGTTTGAAAGAGCTGGTTGTCAAGGAAGTGCAAGAAGATAGATTCATTCTTGCAGAAAAAAATCCGGAGAACTCAGAAAATCCGGCTGTCTATGAGATGAGCCGAATGCATCTTTATCTCAGAGACTGTTTTGCTGGTATGCTGGGAGATTTCAATATGGAAGAAGTAGAAGTTGGGGATTATGGTGTATTTGCCGTAGATCCGGAAAGCCAGTGTGCCGTCTGTGCAGTGGAAATTCATTCTGGTCGTGTGTTAGATCTTGATCATACAGCAGAATTTGAATTTCTGGATATGATGGATCATTCACTTTTTATGAAGAGTGTGGAAACCGGTGAATATCATCATATTCCTATCAAGAATGAAACAAATTTCGTCATAGATTATAAAACGCTCCTTTCGCTTTCCAGGGGAGATATCCTGCTGTTCACGTTGGATGCTGAGGAAAATCCGGTCACACCGGTGGAAATCACCTATGAGGCGACTTTGGAAGATTTCATTCAGCAGGGTAAAATGTATACAGTGATTGGTATGAATGAAGATGGCACAAGATTTTTCCTGGATAATGATTGCGATCTGAGTCTCTGGGAAATTGAGCATTATGCAGAAACACCGTTTACACCAGAATATGGTGATCTGATATGTGTTGACTGTGATATATTCCTTCCGACATTCCCAGGGCAGTTTGCATTGAATCCTGGTATCCGGATCTATCCTATTGGCAAAGCCGGAGATTACTATAAAGATGATCTCAAAGAGCTGGTTGTCACGGAAGTGGAAGAATACGAAATCTTTTTGACAGAAAAGAATCCTGAGAATCCGGAAGAACCTGCTATTTATCAGTTAAATAAAGTTCATCCCTGTACAGATGGTTATTATTCAGCAGATCTGAACGGCTTTGACGTGGATACGCTTGCGGTCGGTGATTCCGGCATGTTCGCAGTAGAGGATAATCGGGCGATTTGCGCTGTAGAGGTTCATACCAGTCAGAAGGCGGAATTTGAGTTGCTTGAGGTGAGAAGTAATTCCATTTTTGTTAAGAGCGTGGAAACCGGAGAATATCATTTTGTGGAATTGAATGACAAAACAAACTCTGTCATGAGTGAAGAAACATTATGGTCGCTCTCCAATGGAGATATCCTGCTTTTTACGTTGGATGATGAGGGAAATCCGGTCATACCGTTGGAAGTCACTTATGAGATGACTGTAGAGGATTTTATTCAGCGAGGTAAAATGCATACAGTGATTGGTGTGAATGAAGATGGCACAAACTTTTTCCTGGATAATGATTGCAATCTGAGTCTCTGGAAAATTGAACACTATGCAGAAACACCATTTACGCCAGAATATGGTGATCTGGTATGTGTTGACTGTGATATGATCCTTGAGACATTCCCATCACAGTTTGCATTGAATCCTGGTATCCGGATCTATTACGTTGGCAAAGCCGGAGATTACTACAAAGATGATCTCAAAGAGCTGGTTGTCACGGAAGTACAGGATTGTAAAATCTTTTTGACAGAAAAGAATCCTGAGAATCCGGAAAAGCCTGTTGTTTATTGGTTAGATAAAGTTCATCACTGTACAGATGGTTATTATTCGGCAGATCTGAACGGCTTTGACGTGGATACGCT
>CAMWOX010000057.1 GCA_947175975.1 uncultured Ruminococcus sp. | reverse complement strand
AAAATCTTCCGCTTATGAAAGTTGAATTTTCCGGTGACAGTATTACTTATTATGCCAATAATCAGCAACATGTCGTTGTTTGTCAGCTCGGAATCGGTGAAAGATTATCCGTCGAAAGTGAAAATATTCTTGCTTTCACAAAAGACTGTGATTATAATGTCAGATTCCTTGCCCAGGGTGTTATTTCTCAGAAAGGTATCGCCACGTCTACGCTAACCGGAAAAGGTCAAAATGCCTATGTTGCTGTACTTGTAGATGGTAATCCTATCGTAATCAGCAATATGAACAGCAATGCTACTTTGGAAGCTGATCCGGATGCTGTTGTGTGTTGGATTGGTGATGATCCGGACTTCAAAACTGATCTGTCCTGGCGGAATCTGATTGGTCAAAGTTCCGGAGAGTCTTATATGTTTGAATGGGATGCACACCGTCCTGCATCTGTAATCATTCAGCCGACAGAGAGAACTTCTGGAGTTGATATTTCTATGGATGGTTCAAGATCTGGAAGCAGACCTAGTACACAAAGTCGGATCACCTGGTGAAATTATACAAATTTCAACAAATTTTTTCGGCGCTTTTTATTTTGGAAAACGCTTGACAAATCTGTCTGATTATGCTATAATAATAAAGCAGTCCGGGAAGAACCGGGTTGCAGTTTGAAATCCTGATGCGAGTGTGCTGGAATTGGCAGACAGGCTAGCTTGAGGTGCTAGTGTTGGAAACGACGTGTGGGTTCAAGTCCCGTCACTCGCATTCTGATTTTTTAAAATTTGATATGTTTTGATATGGACAGATGGCTGAGCTGGTCTAAGGCGCACGACTGGAAATCGTGTAAGCGTTAGTAGCGCTTCGAGGGTTCGAATCCCTCTCTGTCCGCCAGATTGTGGTGTCGTGATGACACATTGGGGGAAGATCAGTTTTTCGAAGCTGGTCTTTTCTTTTGCTGTATCGTATCTTATTCTAAAAATGTAACAAATTTACTGCAAAATTCTCAGGAATTTTGCAGTTTTTGCTTATTTTTTCCAGAATTATTTAAAATTCATTAATATTCATGAAAATTCCGTGAAAAACTTGCTTTTTATACTTTTCTGTGCTATAATAAAAATAATCTGGAATCAGGAGCGTGTGCCATGCAGAATACAAAACACATCTACCGAAATATCCTTGCAATGCTCGGCATTTTTCTTGCCGTGGATTTTGTGTTGTTCCTGGCGTTCGGCGTGCTGTTCCTGGACGGAATGGAGTTTTCCGGAATCCGTATGCTGTCTGAAAATGCCCCTGTGGTTACATTCCAGGCGAGTGATTATTTTTTCAACTGTACACTCTGGTGTATGCTGGAAGATCTTGCAATTACGATCATGTATTATCAGTATATATTCCGGCATCCTGAACGGATCAATAAACAGATGGATGTAGTCTATTTTTGGTTGATTCACATGAATAGTAAGATCTTTTTGAATCTGCATAGCACAGCCCAATTTCTAGGAGTTTTGGAATATGCCAGAGAATCCCGATGGAGAGAATTTTTACTAACAGAATCTGATTTTATAAAACCGGAATCGTGTTTTATCGCATCCAGGAACAGCATTTTGCTGAGTTTGAGTGTAATTTTGATTACTTTCTGGATTTTATTGCATTATCCGGAGTGGAAGAGCAATCTATTCAAGTTTGCATTTCCGGTGGGATTGGATGTGTCCATGTTCTTATTATGGAATACCAGAATCAGTACAACACAGAAAATTGTGATTGTTTTGATCTTGATGATCCTGTTAGGGATAACGATTTTGGCGATCCGGAATCCGGAAGCATTCAGAAGAAAGAAAGATTGGAAGCCAGATTTGAGGTCATCTGAAGAGCAGATAGACCTGCACAGATATGTCAGGGTGTATGCATTTTTCTTTCTTGGAGTCAGTATACTTTGGGCATTGATCCGTTTTGTGATCCTGCCGAGCGAAAATAAAAATTCATTATTTGGGATGCAGTATTCAGCGATTCTGAAATTACTGACACCGGCATTCGTGATTTTTAATTTATTACTGGAGAAAATCGAAAAAAGTGATCCTGGAAAGTACATTCAGCATCCCGGGTATTTATACCAATCCAATGCATTAATTCTGATTTTGACAGGCTGTCTGATGCTGATGCTATTCGGAGAATTTGGCTCTGTTGTGTGTATTCTGGCACTTACCATGATTATATATCTATTATTGGTTGATTTTTCGGGTGACCTGAAAAGCCTGAAATACAAGATTCCAGTTTCATTGATCGTCGGAATCCTATTAGGAACGGGATTGATCCTCATTGAGAATGCATTCTTGCAGATCAGTATCCATACTGGCAGTGGCGAAGAAATGCTTGATCTTGGGGGCGAAATATTCGGAATTTCTCTGAACCATTGGGGTGTGATCCTGGCAGGCATCCTGTCGGTATTCCTGTTAAGTATTCTTTATTGCAGAGAATTTGTAACATTACTGCCATTTCAGATGGGGTTAAAACTCAGAATCAATATTCTGAATTTCCTGGAAAAAAAATTCAGAAAAGTAAATATTCATTTTCTGCATCCAAACCAGAAAAAGCAGAAGTTTGGAATGCAGAATATGGTCTCGATTTGTATTATCATTCCGATTGTAGGATTTCTGGTGATTTATTATAATTTCTTCCTGAATGCGTATTCCGGCAGAACAGTATTGAAAAATTACTATATGACCGCCGGAAATTTCAGTAATGAGTTTGAAATCACAGAGAATATTACACAAAAACGTGCATCAGATGTGAGCAGGGCATTTTCTATGCAAAATGCCGGAGAAACTGCTGAAATCCAGAATACAGAATCCGGAGAACTGCCGGATGCGATCAAACAGTTGCTTGATCAGCAGTCCGCTAGCCAACATGCAGAGAAAGAAATTAAAGAATATTTTGATCTGACTGAACCGGATAGTACGCTTGCAGATCTGGAAAATTATTATCCCACAAAATTCTATACTGGTTACTATTTAAAGCTTATGCAGGTAATTGACCGGTTGTGTTACAGCTCCAGAACAGCGGAACTCTCTGCTGTGCAGAAAGGCTTAAAGCAGAATATGGGATTTGATATTCAGGAAACCAGTCAGAACCGGACTTATATTTCTTCCTTGCAGAGAAAATATTTTGTTACAAAACAGGATGTTCAGAATGCGAGTTCCGAAGTGCAGGAGATCTATTGTAATCCTGATGGTACATTCAAAGATATGTTTTTCATTCTGAATCAGAACGGCACACCAGCCAAAGAGGGCGAAACAGAATATATCTGGTATTATGAAGATACAAAGATTCCCTATGGTGTGACATATCATGATCAGCAGATTGTGATCTATGAAGTGGATGCCAAAGAATTGCAAAGAATTTTCAAATATGCAGAGCCGATGACGGCCGGCAGTGACTATGTATTATATACCCTCAGCCGGATGGGTGTAGGCAATGTATTATTATTAATATTTATTCCTTATTTCCTTATGATTGTGTTGCTGTTGGCAACAAATATGCATATTATACTGAAAGAAAACACCAATTCCGGCTATTTCCGGTATGTTCTGCATCAGTTGGGAACGATCTATGCGATTTCATTCATGATCCAGACGATTGTCATTGTCTGGGGTGTCTTTGGTGTATCGCTGTTTTCCGGATTATCCCTGCCGCTTGTGGCATCCGGAAATTTTGAAATGTTCCTGAATAGTATCTGTACAGCCGTCATCTTTATTTCAGTCGGAAATCCCAATCAGATCTACTCTGATCTGTCAAAACCATGAAAGAATCAGTGAGAAGTTATGCAGGATAAAATTTCTAATGCCAAAAAAATAATGATTGGTCTGTTGCTGTTAGTATTTTTCGTATTGGCAATCTATATGAGTTTTACACATCTGTTGAAACCAAATTCCAGTCTGAATGCGAAAACGTTAGGACAGATTTCTAATCCTTATCAGGAGGCAAGGGCATTAAAAGGCAATATCTATGATTGTAATAACCAGTTATTGCTGGGTAATGTGATTATTGGAGAAAATGGCAGTATAGAATTGCTTTCTGAGCAGGATCGGACTTTGCAGGAACAGGCGGATTACAAAAGATTGCTGATGCGTGAAGATTCTGCCTGCTGGTCAAACATTCTGCCTGTACTGTCTGGCGGTCTGGACAGCTCTTTCAGCAATATTCTACAAGATATTCCTTTGAATACGGAAGAAAAAACAGACATTGCCCTTACGATTGATGGGGATCTGCAATCTGAAATTTATGAAATCCTGTCACAGAGAAGTTACATCAGTGCTGTTGTGATGGATTGTAATACTGGGGATCTTCTGGCAATGGTTTCCAGACCATCCTATGATTATAATGCATTCCGGGAGGGCAATATTCCTTATACGAGCTATGTTGACAACGGACAGTTTTTCAATAATGTGGATAATGCCCATGACTGTGTGCAGGATTACTATAAACTGTTCCGGAATGCCTACGAAGAGGATAATGCTCAGGAAAAAAACAAAAAGAAATGGCATGAGGGAAGAGCCGTCCGTGCATTGCGGACAGATCTGACGGAAGATAGATTATTATTTTCTGAATCCGATGCCCAGAAACAATTAGATTACTGGAATGCACAGTATCATAGTAATTTCAGTCTGCAAGACTGCAAAGAAATTGATTTCGCTGCAATTTATCAGGATGAACAGGCATTCTATGAGTTCAGCAATCCTGGGGAATATTTTACATTCCAGTTTGAACCGGAATCACTCGGCTCTGGCTTGCAGTATATTCCATTCTTTAAAATTACAATTCCGGACACACAGGGAACGCAGACAAAATATATCAAGCTCTGTTATGGCAATAATAATTTTGTCTACCAGGATTGCGTGGATCATGCATTCGATCCGAATTTTTCATTTCAGAATTACACACTTACCACTAGCGCACCCGGCAGTTGCTTTAAAATTCTGTTGACTGCTCTACTTGCGGACGAAGTTGACAGCTCTCTGTTTATAGAACAGGATGGCATCCGGACGATTTCTGTTTCTAATCAATATGAATCCTCTGAAAAACCCTCTCCGCTCCCGACAGTTGAAACTTCAAAACGCAATCATACAGATCTTGTACATGCTCTGTCTGAAAGTTCTAACCAGTATTTTTCTATGGCTGCAATTTTGCTCGATAAAATCCTTGGCACACAGAATAGTTATTCCTGCACCTATCAGAATATTCTGAATCTTGAGACTGCAAGCGTTCAGAAATCCGGTGCATTGCTTCAGAATTACTATGAGCAAAAATTCTGTCTGAATCAAAAAATCAATTCTTATTTCTATATCCCAGAGGGCAGAATCCTGTCATGTTTAAATTCCATTCAGATTGGCGAAAAACCCGAGGAAAATATATTATCCTATGATGTCAATCTCTGGTATACGCTCAATGAAAAACAGGAAATTCAGCAGGCTTACACTGACAGCAAGACCAGTCTCGCACAGAAAATCGGTGATACTGCTTATGGACAGGGATATAACAGGATTTCTCCTGTGTTTATGGCAATGTGTATGAGTAAGTGCCTGACAGGTGATATGCACGTTCCCAATGTTCTGCTTGAAGAATCCGGCAATTCTGAAATTATCGGTGAAGCCTTTGACAGAACTTCTGATACTGTCTCATTCTTGCAGGATGCACTCGAGGCTGTCTATGATCATCATACAAATTATGTTCCTGAAAATCTCTCTTTTGATCGCAATGCTTTTAAATATTACTCCAAAACAGGTACTTCCAGTGTCGATAAAGGCGAGGGAACACAAAGTACTTACGGATTATTTGCACAATCTGCAAACTATCCCACACAAAAAGAAGATGCTGAGAAATATCAGATTATCTGGTATGTCGGTGCAGTCAATGACGGCACGGACTGCTATGCAATTGTATTGCGTTCCTATTTTGATAATGACAGCTATTCCCTTAAAAATGAATTTCTTCAAATTGTAGATAGCCTGTATCAGCATGACTATTTGCAAAACTAATCTGACGGGAGACGATGCTATGGCGAAAAAATCTAAAAAAAAACAGCCTGACTTGCTTTATACAATTGCTGGCTATGTCAAAAAATACCCTGCAATTTCATTTCTTTACTGGGTCTTGTATTTTGTCGTTCTTCTGGTTATGCTAGATTATTTCCGGATGTTTGAGATCCAGGATCACATGATTATTTTTAGTAAGAATTATCTGCACATGATTGGTGTCTTTCTCATGACAGCACTGTTTTTTGCGGTTGACAGCATGGTTCATCAAAAAATGCTGCATTTGTCTGTGAAATCCGGGGCAAATTCCCATTCTGATGCAAAATCTGAATCCAAACAGGAACAGGAAGAGCCAGTTGTAATTATCTCTGAGAATGCAGAAGAAAATCCTGAGGAAACATCCGAACCAGAAGCTCCTGTTAAAGTGGAACAATATTTTCGACTCAATGGCTTTGAACAGCCTGCAAACGGTGTACAGGATTTTATGAACAGTTGTTATCACAATACATTCCGGATTACATTACCTGAAACGATCCAAGGCTATGAAATTCCCAATGAATTTCGATTTTTCTATCTGCATTTTGAATTTGAAAATCAAAAACATGATTTTCTCTTGGATGATGTTGTCCAGAAACTGAAATTTCAGGTCTTCAATTCAGAACAATCTCCGGATGCCTTAATTTACCGTATCAAAATTTTCTATATGACACAGCTCGATCCTAAAATGAAGACTTCCGGTGATATTGCAGATTTTACAATTGAAATCAAACTCGCACTGAATCATTCAAAAATCCAGGAGTTTAGCATGAGCATTCCGGAAGATTCTGTTTCTTTCTGGAATGTTGTCAAAAGCAGAATCTTAAATCTGTTTTTCCCGCAACCAGAAAAGAATTGCTCCAGCAGTTCCCCGAAATGTCGTACAGATTTCCAGGATACGACTAGATTAGAACCCATGTTCCTGTATGATAACTCCGAACTGGTATTCTATCATCGCAAGGAAACGAAAAAATATTCTCCTCGGATTTTCTGCTATTATAATTTCAGCATGATTACATGTCCTGTATGCCACAATCGTATTCACGATCTTGGTATTCCGGGGATTGTTCTTTACAGAAATCTGAATCAGGAAATTTTAGAAACCAGTGATGAAATTCTGGATTATCTGGTTAAATTAGAAAAAAAAGGGGATCTGACAAAAAAAGAAAAAAATATGCTAGCAATGGTCAGATTTGCTACTTTTAAAAATATGAAAAATAATATCATTCTTCCCGAAAGTCTTGCCGATGATTTACATTTCCGGTTACATGCTGCGAGAGAACATGTGCGGATTCCTTTGGGGAAGTACTATACAACTGGCATCAAGGCATTCACTTGCAGAGAGTACGCAGAAGAACGGGAGTTTTTGCAGCAATTTAATACTGCTCTGCATGAAAATCTCAGTTCTATCAACACTGCACCAAAGGGATTGTATCTGCTGAAAGCCGGTAAACTGACAGAAGACAATTTCCGGCAGTATTATATTCATAACAGTATGATTGCACAGCTTTGCAGTCAGTGCTGGAATCCTTTGCCGGAAAAATTCTATAATTATACAGCAGTCATTACGATCTATTTCTTCGGCAATTCCAATGCCGGAAAAACCGTTCTGTTATGTTCCGGCTACAACATGATTGAGGATGAGAACCTCAAAAGTGATCCCAGAAATCAGAAACTGAATAAATTCAATGTGATTTATCTCAATACTACGGATTTTATTTCTTCTTATGTGGAAAAAGCCAAACTTCTCAAAGAAGGCGTTTTCCCACCTGGTACAGGACAGAGGGATGCAATTCCGGGCAAACTTTCCAGTCTGGAAATTTCTTATAACGGCAGGTATCACTATATGTTTAACTGCTGTGATATGCCGGGTGTGAAATCTGTTGAAAACTGGGCATCTTATCGAAATTTCTCCTATGTTTATACACTCCTGGATGATACACTTTCTCTCGGAAAAGATAGCTTTTATCATACGCTATCAGAACTCGTTCCGGTAGACTTCGGTGGGAATGTGGATGCAAGAGTCTATAACATGCAGTTATATCTTACTAAAATAGACGAATATCCATTATTCCTGTATCAAAAAATTCTAGCACTCAATAAAGCCTGGAAAGAATGGCAAAGCAATTATAATGGAAATGATTATCTGAAAAATACCCTGATCTATACGCTGGAGCTGCTTTCTATTCTGGAACAGGAATTAAAGAAGGATTTCAGGCAGAGACCTGCTCATGAAATTATTCCAGAACGGATTCAGGAAAGTATTCAGGAATTCAGCAGGGAAACACTCGATTTTTCTAAACCCTATTTTGTCCTGCATGGTGATATTATCAGAAATTTTAGTACAGAAACAAGTGACGGTACGATCCAGGAACTCCAGGATGTGAAAGCTCTTACGGTTCTGAATTATCTGCATGGTCTTGATGTCATTCGGGATAATTACAAAAAATTCCGTGATCTGATTCTGCTGACGAGTCAGAATATGTATAGAAATGCCATGAATCAGCGGTATAGTAATTACTTCTTCTGTGTCTATGCGGTTTCCGCAACAGGTTACAGCACAATTGAAAGCCAAAGCATGCAGCCGCCTGTCTATCAAGCCGAATTTGTGAAAGAATCTCATGATATGCTTCAGCATACGACTTATGAATTTGAAGCTGATCACCGTGAAATGCAGAAACGAATGGACATTGCTCCGGAACAGTCTTCTGAAATCAGCAAGTGCAGGCGTTATCTTTTCTCTGAATTTGCAATTCATGACGGCGAATTTTGCAGTGAAAATTATCAAAATTTGTCTGAGACTGCACCAGTCTGGAAACGGATTCGTGATCTCTATCAAAATTCGTTTTCTTACAGTGACCTGTATGCAGATAATTATGATACGCTGATCCGAAAATTAAAAACTTCCCAACAGCCAGATTCTATTAAGACTCTGTATTATTGGTATGCAAAACGTCATTATGCAACACATGAGGGAGCTGTCCTATGAGAGAATTGCTGTATACAAAATACCGGCTTGATTATGCCTATTTTGAAATTATCAATCATGAATGCCGTCAGGTGGATGCTTTTGCTTTCAGTATGCTGGAAAACAAATTATTACAGCCGGAAAGCATGAAACTTCCCAGAGATTCCAAGATTAATCAGACAGAAGCATTCTATTTTGATACGGCATCCGGTATGTTAAAAATTGT
>CAMWOX010000056.1 GCA_947175975.1 uncultured Ruminococcus sp. | reverse complement strand
ATTCTCACTTGTATAATCCATCATGACCTCCCACTGCTGTTATCGCAAAGCAGTTTTTCATTTCTCACAAAATTTTTAATATTATAGCATATTATTTCCTGTTTGTCAATACTAAAAATTCTTTTCAACGCAAAAATCACTTTTTTTCAGCGATATAACGCCATGCAATATCTCGCCAATAATCACCTGCATAATCAATGCCGACCCTGGGAGCAGTTTTAAGTTCTGGCTGAAAGCCATCATCTTCTATCCAGACATGAGGATTTTCGTAAATTTTCTGATCATTAAAATTACCATCAATCTGTAAATATTTTGTCAGCTTTGCAGGCCCGTTATGCACTTCTCCGCAACGGATCAGAACACACTGCGGATTATTTCTTTCACCTGTGACAATATTCATCAGCCAATGTATTCCATAACACAAGTATACATAAATCTTGCCGCTTTCACCATAAAGAATTTTTGTCCGTTGCGTTTTTCCTTTTGATGCATGACAGGCTTTATCCTCTTCACCACGATAGACTTCTGTTTCTGAAATCCGTTCACGCAGAATCGTATGATCATCAAGTTTCCGTACAATGATCTTGCCGATCAGTTCAGGTGCAACAACAAGTGCATCACGCTCAAAAAAATCTCTCTGTAATATCATAATCGAACAATAATTTTCTTTTTCTGACAATCTGCTTTTACTTCGCCAACCGTCAATTCTTTAAAATGAAACAAAGAAGCAGCCAAAGCCGCAGAGCAGTCTGTCTCCTGGAATGCGTCAGCGAAATCAGATAATTTTCCAGCACCGCCGCTTGCAATCACTGGAATATTCACAGCATTCACAACTGCCTTCAGCATTGGCAGATCAAATCCGCCTTTTACACCGTCTGTATCAATCGAATTGAGACAGATCTCTCCTGCACCGAGCTGTTCGATCTGCTTCACCCAGTCAAGCAGATCCAGATGCATATCAATTCTGCCGCCATTAATAAATACCGTCCAGTTGCCGGAATCCGTTTTTTTGGCATCAATTCCGACACAGATACACTGACTGCCGAAAATATCCGCTCCCTGCCGGATCAGATCTGGATTCTGCACTGCCTGGGAATTGACAGAAACTTTGTCCGCACCAGCCCGAAGTGTCTCCCGGATATCATCCACAGTTTTGATGCCACCGCCAACTGTCAAAGGCACAAAAACCCGCTTCGCTGTTTCTCTCACAACATCGAGCATAACGCCTCTTCCCTCATGAGAAGCCGTAATATCATAAAATACAATTTCGTCCGCACCCTGTCTGTTATATTCCTCAGCACATGCCACAGGATCTCCGATTTCCCGGATTCCCTGAAAATTGACACCCTTGACAACCTTGCCGTCACGGACATCCAGACAAGGAATAATTCTCTTTGCAAGCATGAAAATACACCTCTTATTTATGCCGTTACCGCATAGGCAATGGCTTCTTTCAGATCCAATGTTCCCTGATACAGGGACTTACCGCAGATCGTACCATATAACTGCATATTGGCACAGGCAATAATATCCTGCATGGTATGCACACCGCCGCTTGCAATAATATTACAGTTGACAGCATCATGCAAAGCCCGGAGCTGTTCCTGATTCACACCGGAGAGTGTTCCATCTTTGGAGATATCCGTGAATATAATCGTCTTCACACCCATTTTCTGCATTTCTTCTGCCAGTGCAATATAATGCACACTGGAGGCATCCAGCCAACCTTCGACAGCAACAAAGCCATTTTTCGCATCAATCCCCACGGCAATCCTTTCGCCGTATTCCTGAACAGCCTGTGCAACCAGATCCGGATTTTTCAATGCGACAGATCCCAGAATCACTCTGGAAATCCCATTTGATAAATAAAATTCAATCGTCTCCAAATTTCGGATACCGCCGCCGACTTCTACTTTTAAGCTTGTATGCTTTGCGACATCCACAAAAATATCTGTATTCACAGGCTTTGCATCCTTTGCACCATCCAGATCCACCATGTGAATCCATTCCGCACCGGCAGAAACAAATTCTTGTGCTGTTTTCATGTAGTCTTCTGCGACTTTGTGTGCTGTATCGTAATCTCCACGCACCAGCCGGACACAGTTTCCATCTTTAATATCAATTGCAGGTAAAATAATCATAACAAGACCCTTTCTAATACATCCAATGCAGCAAAGTTTCTCAGAATCTGTAATCCCACTTCACCGCTTTTTTCCGGATGGTACTGTGTGCCGAATACATATTTGCCGTCTGTAATCACTGCCGGAACTTGACAGCCATAATCTACCCATGCAGAAAGATGATTTCTGTTTTCACAGTTTGCCATATACGAATGCACAAAATAAACATAGGGCGAATCCCCCAGATTTTCTAACAATGCACAGGGATTCTGAATTTCCAGTGCGTTCCATCCCATATGTGGAATAATTCTATCCTGTACCGGAATTTTATCCACAGTCCCCGGAATCAGATCCAGTCCATCGCATTCTTCAAATTCATAGCTCTTTGTCAGAAGCATCTGCATTCCCAGGCAAATTCCCAGTAACGGCTTTTTCTGTGCCTGTTCTTTCAGAATAGAAATTAAATTCTTCTGTTCCAGCATTTTCATTGCCGCCGGAAATGCCCCCACACCAGGCAGAATAATCCTGTCCGCCTGTTCAATACAAGAAATATCATCTGTAAGCTGATTTTCCAGCCCCAGATAATCCAGTGCATTTTTGACACTGAAAATATTTCCTGCACCATAATCAATAATTGCAATCATCCTAATATTCCTTTCGTAGAAAATACTTCTCCTGCCGCCGCCGGAGCTGTCGCAATCCTGAGGGCATGTGCAACGGATTTATAAATCGCTTCCGTTTTATGATGATCATTCTTGCCATACAGGACATTACAATGCAAAGTAATCCCAGCATTAAATACGAATGCTCTCATAAATTCTTCTGTTAAGCAGGTATCATACGCTCCGATCATGGGATTTGTAAATTCCGCATTGAATACCAAAAAAGCTCTGTTGCAAATGTCCAGACTACAAAAAGCAAGGCTCTCATCCATGGGGATATATGCTGAACCATAGCGTACAATACCGGATTTATCCCCCAAAGCCTTAGCGAATACCTGTCCGAGAACGATTCCGGTATCTTCGACTGTGTGATGTGCATCCACATGAATATCACCCTTGACATGAATCTTCATGGGGATTCTGCTATGGACAGACAAAGCCGTCAGCATGTGATCAAAAAAACCGATTCCGGTATCAATTTCCATGTTCTGATCTTTCGGTAAAATCGTGATTATAATATCCGTTTCCCTGGACGTTCTGGTCACGGTTGCTGTCTGCATAAAAATCACCCCTTTTTTAAGATTCATCCTCTATCAGAATTTCCTGCAATGCAGTAAATAACTGCTTCATTTCTTCCGGTGTACCGACCGTGATTCTCAAATACTGATTAATCCGGGGTTTATTCCAATAACGGACAAAAATTTTCCGTGCTTTCAGTTTTTCAAAAATCATGCCAGCATCATAATCCGGATGACTTGCGAAGATAAAATTACTCTTAGAATCCGGGAATACAAATCCCAGTTCTGCAAGCTTTTTCTTAGTATCTTCACGAGTTTCAATAATTTTTCCGGTGCAGTTCTCAAAATAAGCCGGATCTTTTAATGCTTCTGCACCACAGAGAAGCGTCAATCGATTCATTGTGTAAGAATTGACAGAAAATTTCACATCATTCAGATATTTGATCAATTTTTGATTTCCTATTGCAAAACCAATTCTCATACCTGCCATAGAGCGTGATTTGGAATACGTCTGAATTACTAATAGATTCTCGTATTTTTCCAGTAACGGCAGACAACTGATTCCGCCAAAATCAATATAAGCCTCATCAATCATCACAACGCTGTCCGGATTGGCCTTTAAAATTTCTTCGATCAGCTCCAGAGATTCCAATACACCCGTCGGCGCATTCGGATTCGGGAAAATAATACCGCCGTTCGGAATTTTGTAGTCCTCCGGATTAATCCGGAAATCTTCCGTGAGTCTGACTCTTTGATAGGGAATGTGATACACATCCGCCCAGACATCATAAAAAGAATAAGTCACATCCGGGAACAGAATTGGCTTTGCGGAATTGAAAAATGTCAGGAATGCCATAGAAATGACATCATCTGAGCCGACACCGACAAATACCTGTTCTGGCTTGACCTGATAAGTCTCTGCAATTGCCTGAATTAAAATTCCGGCGTCCGGATCAGGATATAACCGCATATCAGAAATGCGGAACTCATCCAGAATTTTCTGCACACCAGGCGCAGGCGGATAGGGATTCTCATTTGTATTTAACTTAATAATTCCGGATTCTTTCGGCTGTTCGCCGGGTGTGTAAGGTACAACCCGGCGGACGAAATTTTCCCAACTCATGCGTCTTCACCTTCAAAACGGACTTTAATGGCATTTGCGTGTGCCGTTAATCCCTCACGTTCTGCAATCAGGACAATATCATCTTTAGCTTCTTTGAGTGCTTCTTCCGTGTAATAAATATAACTGGAACGCTTGATAAAACTGTTCACACCCAGCGGCGAGAAGAATCTTGCTGTGCCACTTGTGGGAAGAACGTGATTCGGTCCTGCATAGTAATCCCCTAACGGCTCGGATGCATAAGCACCCAGGAATACAGAACCGGCATTATCCAGTGCGCCGATCAGTTCCAACGGATTCTTCATTACGACTTCGAGATGCTCCGGTGCAATGGCATTGGCAAGTTCTACTGCCTGTTCTCTGGAATTTGCAATCAGGAATGCACCATAATCTGACATGGATTTCTGAATAATCTCTCTGCGTTCCAAGTATGCCATCTGTCTGATAATTTCTGCTTCTACACGATCTGGCAGTGTTGCATCCGTTGTCACCAAAATCGCTGATGCTAATTTATCATGTTCCGCCTGGGACATCAAATCAGCAGCCACAAATTTTGGATCAGCTGTCTCATCCGCAAGTACCAGAATCTCACTTGGCCCTGCAATCATGTCAATATCCACAATACCGTATAATAATTTCTTCGCTGTTGCGACAAAAATATTACCAGGGCCAACGATTTTATCTACTTTCGGGATTTCTTCCGTTCCATAAGCGAGTGCTGCAATTGCCTGTGCGCCACCAGACAAGAATACCCGATCTACGCCGCAGATTGCCGCCGCTACCAGAATATCTTTATTCGGTGTACCATCCTTGCAAGGCGGTGTAACCATAATAATTTCTTCTACTCCTGCAATTTTTGCCGGAATTGCATTCATCAGGACACTGGAAGGATATGCGGCTGTACCACCAGGCACATACAAGCCGACACGCTCCAGACCCCTGACTCTCTGTCCTAAAATGACACCATTTGGCTTTGCATCCGTGAATCCCTGTGATTTCTGCCTATTGTGAAATTCTGCAATATTCTCCTGTGCATTCAGTAATGCCTGTACAAATTCCTGATCTGCTGCTGTCAGTGCATCATTGATGACCTCCCTGGGGACTTCATAATACTGCGGCAAATTGCCATCAAATTTCTTTGTATAATTCTTGACAGCTTCATCTCCGCCAGTTCTGACAGTTTCGATAATTTCAGAAACAATTTCAGAAACTTTCTTATCTGTCTCGCCGCTTCTGCGTTCCAATTCTTTCAGAAACGCATATTCTTGTGTACCATCACACTGAATTTGTTTAACCATTGATTTTTTCCTCCACTTTCTGCACAAAATTCTCAATTTCCTGCTGACGCATTTTCAGACTAACTGTATTAACAATCAGTCTTGCGGAAATTTGACTGACATCCTCAACTACTGCAAGCCCATTCTCTTTGAGTGTTGTTCCAGTCTCGACAATATCCACAATACCATCTGCAAGTCCGAGCAGTGGTGCAAGCTCCACAGATCCTTCAATCTTGATAATATCCACATCCATGTTCTTATTTTCAAAAAACGACTTTGTAACATTAGGATATTTCGTCGCAATTGTCTTGATCCCGAACCCGTCATAGAATGGATAATCTTTCTTTGTTGCCAATGCAAATTTACATTTCCCGAATCCGAGGTTGACAAGTTCAAATAATTTTCCATTCATTTCCATGAGTGTATCTTTTCCGACAACACCCATATCGCAGACACCATGCTCCACATAAGTAATCACATCAGCGGCTTTGGCAAGTACAACTTCCAGATTGCCGTCCGGAATCGGAAGAATCAGTCTTCTTCCCTTTTCGTGAACTGCCGTACAGTCATATCCCAAACTTTCCAGCAATTTTACAGTATCTTTTTCCAGTCTGCCCTTTGTGAGAGCAATTCTCAACGGCTTATTCATGAAACAGAAACCTCCTGCTCTTGTTCATTTTCTCTGGAAATCAAAATCAATTTCCTGATCTTCCTGCTTTTTGCATATTCCATAGCAACATCAGGATCTGTCAGGAATGCGTACTCTACACACAACCCTGTCTTTCGGAGTGCAGCAGCTTTCTTTACAGCAGCCGCTTCACAGCCATCCTGTGCCATGATCAGAACATCCGGTGCAGCCGCTTTTGGTGTATATTTCTTACCAATCACGTTTGCAACAGCGTCAACATTGACAGCCATACCAACAGCCGGTGTGTCATATCCAAACTCTGACAGCAATTTATCGTAGCGTCCGCCGGAAATCACTTCTTCGCCATATCCCTCCAGATAGCCTTTGATTACAAGACCTGTATAATAATCTGTTTTATTGACAAGTCCCAGATCCACGATAATATTACCATTCTGATTGATTTCACAGACAGTATGATATAATTCCCGCATATTTTCCAGAATCTCGGCAATTCTGTCATCCTGGAAAATTTCTTCTGCTCTGTCAAAAACTTCTTCACCGCCGAACAAAGTCGGCAGTTTCCGGAGTGCATTTGTAATTTTATGTTCTCCTAATTTATCCAGCATATCATTCAAAGCCGGATAGTTCTTTGCTTCAATCAGGCTTCTGATTTCTTCTTTCTGTGCCGGAGTCGCATTCAGTCTGTGCATCAGCTCCCGGAAAATCCGGACATCGCCTAATTCAAGCGAATAATTCACAGAAAAATGTACATTTTCCGCAATTCCCTCACCCACAGAAGACAGTACAGACAATGCGGCAGAAATCACTTCAATATCCGCCATTTTGGAATCTGAACCAATCAATTCAATTCCTGTCTGATTAATTTCCGTACTTTTTCCTTTCAGAGACGGTGCAAAATGATAAACAGGCTGTGTATAATATAATCTCAGCGGCAGTGTTGCCTCTTTCAGCCGGGTAGCTGCCACTCTGGCAATCGGGAATGTAGAATCCGGACGCAGGACAACCAGTCTTCCCTTGTTGTCTGTTAATTTGCAGAGTTCTTCTTGTGGAAAATAGCGTGAATTTAGATTGAATACATCATAAAATTCAACGCCGGGAGTAATCAACCGGGAATACCCCATAGATTTGAACAATGCACGGGTTTGTGTCTCCACAATACGTTTCAAAGCACATTCTTCAAATAAGAAATCCTTTGTACCCTCCAGGGTAATTAAATCATAACGACGCATAAAATTTTCCCAAACCTCACTTTAACGAATTACTATATTACTATATTATCATAGTAATATACTAACATATTTCAGGCTTCTTGTCAAGACATATCAGCCCGCCCATCAGAATTTTAGCAAGTTGCTGATAAATTTCAAGAATTACTTTCAAGTTCTATCCAGAATACACCAAAATCAATCAGAATAACGATAACTGCGTTGTCTTCGGCAAATCACCGAATGCTCCCATATTTTCCAGTATTTCTATGACTGTTTTTGTTGCTCCACTCTGATTCTGAAATTCCTCAATAGATAAATAGCCACCTTCCTGTGCAGCTTCATAGATACCATTTGCAGCAGAAGTTCCCACACCAGAAAGAGCTGAAAAAGGAACTCGTATTTTTCCGTCCTCTATCAGATATTTATAAGCATGTGATTTTTTCAAATGAACCGGCAGAAATTCATAGCCTCTGCAAAGCATCTCATTTGTAATCATGAGAATATCTAGCAGATCGTTTTCTTTTTTGGTACATTCATTGCCTTTTACCTGCAATTCCCGGATTCTTTCACGAACAGCCTCTTTTCCCTGTACAGCAAGTTCCGCATCAAAGTCACTGCCCCGGACTGTAAAATATGTTGCATAATATTCCAATGGCTGATATAATTTAAACCATCCTAATTTCATTGCGGCAATGACATAAGCTGCTGCATGGGCTTTCGGGAACATGTATTTAATTTTCAGACAGCTGTCAATATACCATTGGGGAACATTATGTGCTTTGAGCATCTCAAGACATTCTGGTGTAAAAATCTTTCCGGCTTTTCCTTTTCTGGTAAATTCCATAATCTGAAATGCCTGTTTTGACGGCATACCCTTATATAACAGATATGTCATAATACTATCTCTCGTACCAATTACTTCTGAGATCGTACAAATCTTTTTTTCAATCAGATCTTTTGCATTGCCGACCCACACATCCGTACCATGCGACAGACCGGAAATTTGCAGAAAATCGCTGAACTTTTTCGGTTTTGCATCAAGAAGCATCTGAATCGTAAACCCTGTTCCCATTTCAGGAAGCCCTAAACTGCCTGTCTGACAAAAAATATCCGCAGGCTCAACTCCCAATACAGTACAATCCGTACACATCTGAATGACTTTCGGATCATAGCCTGGAACATCATTGATTTTTTTTCCTGTCAGATCTTCCAGATGCTTATAAAGCGTAGGCACGACATGTCCCAGCTCATCCAATTTCAGGATCGTATCATGGAGCGAATTAAAGTCAAAATGTGTGGTAATCACATCCGAATACGATAAATCCGCAGGGTGCTGAACGGGTGTGAAATCATAGACTTCATAATCTGATGGCACAACTACCATACCACCAGGATGCTGTCCGGTTGTTCTCTTGACACCAGTACAACCAATAGAAAGCCTGTTCTCTTCTGTTGCATTTAGAGCAACACCTTGGGATTCAAGATATTTTTTCACAAATCCATAGGCTGTCTTATCTGCAATCGTACCAATTGTTCCGGCTTTAAAGACATTCTCACGTCCGAATAATTCTTCCGTATAGCGATGTGCGCCGGACTGATATTCTCCGGAGAAATTCAGATCAATATCAGGCGCTTTATCACCATCAAATCCCAGGAATGTCTCGAATGGAATATCATGTCCATCCTGCAATAATTTTTTACCGCACCTGGGGCAGCACTTCTCCGGCAAGTCATAACCCGATCCATAAGAACCATCCGTGATAAATTCACTGTACTGGCATTTTTTGCATACATAATGCGGTGC
>CAMWOX010000055.1 GCA_947175975.1 uncultured Ruminococcus sp. | reverse complement strand
CCGCCCAACGGATGAATGCCAGACCCTTTGCACCGATTCCCCGGACAAATTCCGTTAATTTGTCAATCTCTTTCCTGGAAAGAATCTTAGCAGCATTCTTGGCAACGATACAACGGACGCTACCACCGGACTGCACTGCATTGGCAAATACACTGAACCCGGAATCTTTCACAAGATCTGAAACATCCTGCAACTCCATTGCAAATCTCGTATCCGGCTTATCAGAGCCATAACGATTCATGGCATCCTGATAGGATAATCTCGGAATTGGCAGAGAGACATCCTGTCCCAGAACGTCTCTGATCAGTTTCTGGACAAAGCCTTCTGTCAATTGCAAAATATCTTCCACATCCATGAAAGACATTTCCAGATCAATCTGTGTAAATTCCGGCTGTCTGTCAGCTCTCAGATCCTCATCACGGAAACATCTCGCAATCTGGATGTAACGCTCCATACCCGCAACCATCAGCAGCTGTTTGTAAATCTGCGGTGACTGTGGCAGTGCATAAAATTCTCCTGGATGTACTCTGGATGGGATCAGATAATCCCTTGCACCCTCCGGTGTGGATTTCATCATCATAGGCGTTTCGATCTCAATAAAATCATTGGCATAGAAATATTCTCTTGCACATTTTGCGATTTTATGACGCATGATCAGATTTTTCTGGAGAGATGGTCTTCTCAGATCCAGATAGCGATATTTCAGGCGCATTTCTTCGCCTGCATTGGTATCATCCATAATCATGAACGGCACAGGTTCAGCCTTCGCCAGAATCCGGATTTCTTCTGCAATAATTTCTATATTGCCGGTTTTCATATTAGGATTAATATCCTGACGGGTCACAGAATGCCCCTTTACAAGTAAAACATACTCATTTTTACAGGATGCGGCTTTCTCAAAAATTTCTCTGTCGGTCTCGTCATTAAAGACAAGCTGTACTTCACCGCTTCTGTCCCGGAGAACAAGAAAGATTACTTTATTTTTATTTCGGATATACTGCACAAAACCGCCCACTACAACCTGCATACCAGGTTCTGTGACTTCACCGCAGCCGTGTGTCCGTCTGAGATTTCCCATAGATTCTGCCATAATTCCAGCACCTCAATTATATTTTATTCTTAACTGTTTTCATTCATCCATGCCCAGCCGATCCGCAATCTCAACATCTGAAAAACGCTTTGCAAAACTTTCATCCAGTTTCAGAGAAATTTTCTCACCAGATTTCATGTTTTTCAAGATTGCCTCACCTTGCTCCAGTTCGTTGTCACCGATCACGACCGTAAATCTTGCATGAATCTTGTCTGCATATTTCATCTGCGCCCGGAGACTTCTGCCCATGACATCTGTCTGCGCATAAATACCCTCCTGGCGGAGCTGTGCCGCCAGTTGCATTGCTTTTGCACTGGCATTCTCACCCATCGGGACAAAATAAATATCACAGGGATTTTCTTCATTCAGGGAAATTCCCTGATTTCGAAGTGTCAACAATAATCTTTCCAGACCCATGCCAAACCCTAATGCAGGTGTAGACTGTCCGCCTAACTGTGCAATCAAACCATCATAGCGACCGCCGCCGCAGATTGTCCCTTGTGCGCCAATATCCGTTGTCACAAATTCAAATACAGTCTTGGTATAATAATCCAGACCACGAACAATTCTGGGATTAACTGTATATTCTATACTCAACAAATCCAGATCTGCTTTTAATTTTTCAAAATGCGTATTGCAATCTTCACAAAGATAATCCAGAATCACGGGAGCATCTTTCGAAATTTCCTGACAGATCGGACTTTTACAGTCCAGAATCCGCATGGGATTTTTGTCAAGCCGTTCCTGGCATGTCTCACAGAGCTGATCTCTGGATTCTGAAAAATAGGCTTTCAGTGCAGCATGATAATTCTTTCTGCATACCGGACAGCCGATTGAATTAATATTTAATGCAATCCCCTGCAAGCCGATCTGATCCAGGATCTGCTTTGCTAAACTGATCACTTCTGCATCCGCATCTGCACTGGATGAACCAGCCATTTCCACACCGAACTGGTGAAACTCCCGTAATCTTCCTGCCTGAGGACGTTCATGCCGAAAACAGGACAGCATATAATACACTCTCTGGGGCAGTGCTTCATTCAATAATCCATTCTGAAGCATTGCCCGAATTGTACCTGCTGTACCCTCCGGACGGAGTGTAAAAGAGGACTCTTTTGCAGTAACAGTATACATTTCTTTCTGCACAACATCTGTTGTTTCACCAACGCCACGACTGAATAATTCTGTTTGCTCGAATGTCGGAATCCGGATTTCCTGAAAGCCGTAGGCACTAGCAGCACCCCGAAGAAAATTCTCCTGATTCTGCCATTCCCGACTGACAGCCGGCAGAATGTCCTCTGTACCATTAGGACGCTTTAATAAGCTCATAAATTACATCTCCTAGATTTTAAAATAATAACAAATTTCTATATAGAAAATTGTACTGAAACTGCAAACCCGCAATTCTGCAAATTTGCACTTTCAGCAAACCAGAATTTTCACAAATCTTTCTCTTTTTAAAGTGACGGCGCACCCACTTCTCGCCAGTCTAGATCTCCTCTCTCCAAAGCCATAATTAGTGCTTCTGCTGTTGCGATATTCGTTGCCATAGGAACATTATGCACATCACACAAACGCAGGAGCGTCATATCATTAAGTTCAGTTGC
This sequence comes from uncultured Ruminococcus sp., assembly GCA_947175975.1. Lineage (GTDB taxonomy): Bacteria > Bacillota > Clostridia > Oscillospirales > Ruminococcaceae > UBA3855. The sequence goes on along the minus strand of CAMWOX010000055.1, from coordinate 6,711 downwards.
TCTGGGATCCGGATCACGGAAAAACAACAACACATCCACTTCGCCGCAGGAGATTTTGGCAGCGATCTGTTCACCGCCCCCCTGTGAACCGCTGAAATATTTCTGGATTGGCAGCCCTGTTGCCTCCCCTACCATCTTGCCGGTTGTACCCGTTGCACACAAGTCATATCTTGACAGGATGCCGCAGTACGCCGTACAGAACTGTATCATGAGTTCTTTCTTGGCATCATGTGCAATTAAAGCAATCGTCATAACTCTCTCATTCCTTTCTACCGCAGGAGCGGTTTGTAGATTTGATTATCTGATGACCAGCGGAACATGTTCGCCGGTCAGTCGTCTCGAAATAGCATCAAATGCTTCCAGACTAGGTGCATCCACAGGGAGCGTTTGTCCTTTTCCGGTAGATTCTTTCAGCATCAGATCATCTGGAATCACACCGAGCAGCTGAATACCGACAGTATCAATAATCTCATCCAGATTTCGGATCATATGACTCTTGATTGCTTCTGCACTCACTTTATTAATTAATAACCTCTGCCGCTTGTTCCCACGAGTATAAAATTCGTCCGACATCATGGTTGCATCCCGGATACAGATCGGGTCAGGCGTGGTTACCACCAGAATCAAATTTGCCTGCTCCACAATATCAAAAACATGCGAACTGATCCCTGCACCAGTATCAATAATAATAAAATCATAGTATTTCCGGACACTCCGGCAGATCTCGACCACCTGCTTTGCCGTAACAGTCATAAAGGGATCTTTTGGTGCACAGAGGATTTCCAGATTGCTAGCAGAAGGTACACGTGTCACAGCATCAAGGATCTGCATATGATCTTTGAGTACATTGCCAAGATCATACTTGACATTGCCATTCATGCCGAACATAATATCCAGACAACGCAGACCGAAATCAAGTTCAATAATCAATGTCCGGTTGCCCTGCTTGGCAAGTGTATAACCAATACCATAACTAATAGAAGATTTTCCTGTACCGCCCTTGCCGGAAGTGATGGCAATCAACTTAGGATCTTTCAGTTTTGAATCAGCCAAATCAAAATCTCCTCTCTGAGAAAATAAATATCTATTATTATTATAACACAAATAGAAATTTTGTCAAATTTATTTCTGCGTCCACACTGATTTTTGTGAAAAATACGAAAATTCAACGTCCGAAAACTATGGATTTCCACGAATGCGGAAATAAAAATTAATTCTTTTTCTGCTTGCCTGTATCCGTTTCTGTAGAATCTGTTTCGCTAAGATCTGCTTTGTAAATTTCTTCATATAATTCCAGAATAGGACGGATCATATATTTAGAGTATTCCCCGCCTTCAACCACACCGGCAAAAGCGATTTCCGGATCATCCGCAGGGGCATAGCCGATAAAAACAGAATCCTGATAATGGCTGTCTGACTGAGGTGTACCAGTCTTAATTGCCACATCGTAGCCGAGATTCCGGAGCGAATATTTTGACGGAAAACTATTGCCGGATGCCAGGATCATGCCATGTTCAATATCCGCATAGACATTATCCTGCTGTAAATCAATTCTGGATGCGACAGTCGGCTTTGTCTTCCGGATGCATTTTTTCTGGCTGTAATCCCAGATACTGTCTACCAGATAAGGCTCATAGCGTACACCTTCGTTTGCAATTGTATTTGCAACACAGGCAAGCTGTAATGGTGTGACCATGGTTTCACCGTTGCCGATACCGGCTTGCAGAACCTGTCCGGCTGTCCATTCGATACCTAATTTCTGGTATATCTCAGGTGTTGCCATATACCCGGCAGAATCCCTTGTTTCGATACCAGTATTCTGTCCAATTCCATAATAAGCTGCATATTCTGCTATTTTATCGATATTCAGCATTCTTGCCAGTTCATAGAAATACGAGTTGCAGGAGACCATTAAAGCTCTGGAAACAGCAATATTCCTGTGATAACCAGTACAACTGAATTTCACATCATAATATTGATACATCTGTCCGCAAAAGAACGTTGTATCTCCTGTGACAATTCCCTCATTCAGTCCGGCAGTTGCTGTAATTGTCTTGAACGTAGAACCTGGACGGTACAAGCCCATTGTGGCACGGTTAAACAATGGCTGTCCTGCATCATTCAGCAATTTTTCATAGTCTTCAGAATATAATTTCAGATCATAGCTCGGTGCAGTGGCTTCTCCGAGAACAGCTCCTGTTTTTGCATCCAAGACAACTAATGCACCATTGTTGATCTTGTTGCCGTCCTCATCTTTTTTCATGTTATAGCCTTCAAAGTCTTTCAAAAACTTTTCAAGAATCTCCTGCAAACCTCTCTGAAATTCACTATTAATTGTTAATTTTACCGTATTGCCACAGACAACAGGGTCAATCATTTCATCCGAAATTAACTCTCCTTTTTCGAATGTAATCTTTCTTGTTCCCTCTTTTCCCTGTAACTCGTCCTCCATGGCTTTCTCAATGCCGCTAATGCCGACAATAGCATCCATAGAATACCCCTTTTCTTTGTATTCTTCAGCATTCTCAGCATAGATAGGTCCGGTCATGCCAATCTCATGGGGAATCACATCACCAATTTCAATTCTGCGTTCCGGAATCTGAGAAATCACAACACCTTGCAGCTGCATGGAAAGCTGTGAAATCTCTGTCACAACATCCATTGATAATTCTTCCGCAACCTGAAACTGATTCGAGAGTGAAAAATCGTATTGCAGCATTGCATAACGCAATCCTGCAATCATACGCTGTTGCCGTGGTGTGTAACCTTCCGAGATCTCAAATCGCTCACAGAGGACATCCATGCAGTTCTCCGCCGTTGCATAAGCATTCACATGAATGGTCTCTTTCATCTGGAGCAATTCTTCTTTCGAAACATCCATCCGGAAGCGATAGGGTGCATTCATCGAAATCGGGAGCGTGTCTGCCCATTCCATCTCTGCCTCTGAAAGAATCTGTACAAGTCTTAATAAAATCTCATTCGCTTTCTGATAATCTGACGGAAAATTCGCCTCATCGATCATCACAGCATAAGTGACATGATTACCGACTAATACATCCCCGGAAGCATCAATAATTTCTCCACGGGTCGCAGGGATTTTCTGTGTATAACTGCTTTGTGTAGAGATATCTTTCTGATAATTCTGCGACTCCACGACCTGGATTTTCATCAGCCGGAAAGCACAGAAACAGGTACAAGCCAGTACAAGCAACACCGAAAGCAGGATTTTCACATAATCAGAAATATTTCTTGTCATAACAGTATCCTCAGTTGATCTGCATTAATCCAGATCAGAAAACAAATTCATTTTCTCGAGTTTCTGAATCCGTTGATTCTGACAGGATTCAGCAATTTTCTTAATCACAAAATAAAACAGAATCCCTGAAAAAATCGTCATCATACCACAGGGAATAATATTCTTTTCTAAAATCAGTTCAACATCCTCATGTCCCCAGATTGCATAATAAAACACATAGTCCAGAATGCCTTGCAGACTCACACAGATTGTAATCAGAAACAGCATATTCCATAATTTCTGTTTTAACAGATAGCGATACAGTAACGACACCATCACACAGAATACAACAAGCAATACAGCATTATAACCAATTAACTTCCCACATGCCAGATCCAGCAGCAGTCCGCAGGCTGTCCCAACACCCATTGCCTGGATTTCTCCTGTATGAGATGCAATACACAATGCAACCGGAATTAATATAAGCGGCTTGCGGTAACTCCCCGAAGTTTCAAACAGATAACACAACAAGATCACCACTACAAACAGAATCCATTGCAGTATCTGCAAAAAAGCATATTTCCTGCTCCGATACTTGTTATTCAACATCTGACCAATCCGCCTTTCCGTTAAAATCCGTGATCACGACAACCATACTCAGATTTTTTAAATCGGATGCCGGTTCTACGGAAGCATATGCTGTCAGTCCTGTATCATCCATGGCTACATCTTTGACATAACCAATGACATAACCACCTGGAAACAAACCATTTTCACCGGTTGTCAGAATAATTTTTTCTTTTTTCAGTTTTGTATCTTTTTCCAGATATTCCAGTTTGCATAATCCCTCCGCTGCCAGTGCGACACTTCCCGTGAGAACACCTTTTTCTCTGGAAGAACTGGTACATGCTGCAATGGACAGATCTGGTGACAGGATTGTGGTCACTGTGGAAACATGCTCGCCCAGTTCTGTGATTACGCCCACTAATCCCAGATCACTCACGACAGTATCATAAAGACTGATTCCATCTTCTGAACCGCCATCAATCATAAATGATAAATAAATATCATTCGTCACATAACCGATCACATCAAAGGGAGCTGTCATGGAATAATCGCTGTGCTTTTCCTTGATGCCGATAAAAGCCTCCAGCCTCTCCAGTTCTGCCTTGGTTTCTTCATAATCTGCAAGCTGTGTATGAATTTTATTAATTTCCTGCCGGAGTTCCCTGTTTTCCTGATAATAGCTTTCTGCATTCCGATATAAATCCAGCACATACTCCACACGTTCGGAAATCGCATTGGATGCATTCTGCAAAGGAGCAGTTACAGTTTTAAACAGACTGACTGTACTGATTGTATAGCCTCCTACAAACACGGCATATAACATGATCCCGACTAGCAGTGCGAGCAGGCAGAGCATAATCCTGAATTTGATACTTTTGAGAAAATTCATCATAATTTATCATCACCCGGATTACTTTCTATTTCTCGTAATATTTCAGATATTCCACAAGTGTATCCTGATATTTTGCCATGTTCTCCAATACTTTTCCTGCACCCTCCGCAACGCAGTCAAGCGGATATTCCGCAATATAAACCGGGATACCCGTTTCCCGGTTGATCAGCTTATCCAGACCTTTTAATAATGCGCCGCCGCCTGCAAGTGTAATTCCCTGGTCAATAATATCTGCCGAAAGTTCCGGTGGTGTTTCTTCCAGAGTTGACTTGACTGCATCCAGAATCCTGGATAATGGCTCGATCATGGCATCCCGGATCTCTGCTGAAGAAACCGTCACATTCTCCGGCAGACCGTTTAATAAATTCCTGCCCTTGATCTCCATGGAATCTTCTTTTTCACCCGGGAATGCAGAACCAATCGTTAATTTCACATGTTCTGCTGTACGTTCGCCGATCAATAAATTATATTTCTTCTTGATAAAATTCATAATCGCCGTATCAAATGCATCTCCGGCACATTTGACAGAATGTGAACTGACAATCCCGCCCATAGAGACCACTGCGACCTCACTTGTGCCGCCGCCGATGTCAACAATCATGCTCCCCGTCGGTTCTGTTGTAGGAAGTCCTGCACCAATCGCCGCCGCCATAGGCTCTTCGATAATGAATACCTGTTTCACACCTGCACTTTCCGCTGCTTCCCGGACGGCATTTCTTTCTACAGAAGTCACCCCGGACGGAATACAGATAATGACTCTTGCCTTTGTAAAAATATGTCCTATCAGAGATTTATGAATAAACTCCTGCAACATGGTAACAGCCAAATCAAAATCTGCAATGACACCCTCCCGGAGCGGTCTGACTGCAACGATAGAACCGGGGGTTCGTCCGATCACCTGTTTTGCATCTTTTCCGACATAACGGGCTTTTTCCGTTCTGGTATTCACAGCCACAACGGAGGGTTCACGCAGGACAATTCCCTTTCCACGCAGATAAACCAACGTATTTGCTGTACCAAGATCAACACCAATATCTTTTGTAAACATGTTTTTCTTCTCCTTTTGTTCCGATCATTTATCTCTGTTATTATTATACCATGTTTCCGGTCAGGAAACAAGTTATTTTTCTGAAAAAACTATCATCCGAACAATACTTTTGCGATCTTGGGGTAACATAAAATACCGACGAGAATCATAATAATTTCTGCAACACTTACATGTATCTGGAAACCAAGTGTCACAACGAAAACTTTCAGATTCAGATCAAATGTAGAAACACCGACATCAAACGTTCGTCCCAGCCATTCAATACCACCAATGGTTCTGGCAAAATCACCAATGAGACTACCAAGAATCACGGCGGCCAGCAAAACCGCAAACATGAGCATCCCTTTCAGAACACCTTGCTGCATTTTTTATACCTCCTGTTTCTTCTTATTAAATTATTCATTTATAGCTCTGTAGTAATTCCGGATGATCCGAAACCGGCACACCCTCTCTGTGTTTCATTCAGATGATCTGTTTCTAAAATTTCCGGAAATAAAACAGGTGTCACAACAACCTGTGCAATTCTCATGCCGTGCGTGACTGTAAACGCTTCCTGACTGATATTATGCAGAGGGATCATCCATTCCCCTCGGTAATCACTATCCACCACACCAACAGCATTCGCTAGTGTAATGCCGTATTTAGAAGCGAGACCAGAACGAGGAAAAACCAGCATCGCAATTCCGGATTCCGATGGTTGGGCAGCAATCCCCAATGGAATCATAACTGTTTCTCCAGCCGGGACAATTACAGGTGTATCCAGACAAGCATAGAGATCCGCCCCGGCACTGGCATTTGTCGCACGTTTCGGCAGAATTGCATCTGCCTTTAATTTCTTGAAATAAATCTGCATCAAAGTAAACCTCCCTTGAAATATAGACCTCTTGTACCATTTTTCCTGTTCTTAATCCCATTATTTTCTGTATTTTTTTCATAGATCCGCAATATTTCCCGGATCTGTTCCGGTGT
>CAMWOX010000054.1 GCA_947175975.1 uncultured Ruminococcus sp. | reverse complement strand
GAGTTCAGCGGCACAAAGAACAGACTCTCAAAGCGTGGCTCTCCCTATCTTCGCAGAGCTATCTGGCTTGCTGCCTCCAGAGCCGCTTTCTGTGACCCTGTTCTTGCGGAATATTACCAATCTTTACGGAACAGAGGCAAACACCATATGACTGCCATTGGAGCTGTTGCTCGCAAACTCTGCAATATTATTTTTGTGATCCTGAAAGAAAACCGCTCCTATCAGTCTGAACCTCCTAAGAAAAATTTAATTGTAAATTAATTGTGAATTTTCTCTTTATGGTCTTGACTTTTTATAGCTGGTCTCTTTTATAGCTTCTTGCATTATATATGATAGCACCAGGCGGTGGATTTGTCAAGACTGTGTACGGAATCTTAACCAAATCTTATAGTTTCTTTCACTCATAAAACAATTGAGAATCATAAAACATGACAAGATTTCAGAAAAAAAATAAAATTCGTCAAAATCACCAAATTTCCAATTAAATTCTAGTCAATTTTTTTAAGAAAATTCCTTGACAAATCCAGAATTTTATGTTAAAATATATCTTGTATGAATTTGAAATTTGCCGCTGTGGTGGAATAGGCAGACACAAGGGACTTAAAATCCCTCGGAGTAAAATCCGTACCGGTTCAAGTCCGGTCAGCGGCATTTTGATTTTTGGTATCCACGGACAGTATTTCGGTATTGTCCGGAATTTTTTTGTGAAAGGTCAAAACTATGAAAACTCCACAAGAACGAAAAGAAAATAGCGAAAGGATCATCCGGGCAAAAGGAATTGGCGTTTTTGAAGGATTGCCAATGGCTCCATCGGCAGGAGCTGTCAGACTGAAAAATATAGATGAGATCTGCAAAAGAGCAATTGCAGCATTGCTTTCCACACAGATTGCATGTGAAATCTCAAACCAGCATTATGATAAAGTAAAATTTTTTATAGACTATATGAAATATTTTCAGGTTATGGATGTCCTGAACGAGAAAGAAAAAAAGCTTGTTAACGGCTTATTTCAGCCACAAGATGTAATGGACATTATCTGGGAATATGAATGCTATTGGGCTGTTGTATGGGCGTTAGGTCTTGTAGATGATGCTATTCAGGATGCAGACCAGATATGTGACTGTGACAAGGCAATTAGTCTGGTAGTCAACTGTAAATCCTATGAAGATTTCAAAAATGCTTGTAAACTTCGGGATATTGAAGAAATATTGGATATGTTGGATTTATTTTATCGGTATCACTGGGCGTGTGTTCAGCATAGATGGGTGGATGAAAAATGTCCGGTCGGAAATCTGAATGAAGAAATTGTATTTGAACGCAGGAGAGGACTCGAATGGCTGATCTCTGAAGAAGATGACTGGTATGATATTGCATTACACACTTGATATTTTATCATAAAAGAACAAGTCTGTTGTAAGATATTCTGTTTTATACAGGTTCTTACAGCAGACTTATTTTTTGGATTGCTTAGATGGGTTATGTCAGATTTTTGAATTTTTCTTGATATTTCTGGTGCAGTGTTTCAATTCTGGTATGCATGTACGTAATGGTATCGGATGACATTTCCGGATGGTAAATTTTCAGATCTGCCTGTAAACGATTGATATTTGCTGTCACAGTGTTTCCAGTTTTTAATTTCGCCATTCGCTTATCCGTTTTTTCACACATTCTGGAGATAAGATTCCTGAGATATTCCTGTTTGTTGTCAAATAATTCCTGCTTGCGTTCGGATGGTAATTTGTCCGCAAATGAAATTACCTGTTCCATTTTTGCAAGCTCTGTTGTCAAAAACAATGCATAGCCGTATCGGTGGAAAAATGTCTCCGGATCAGGTGTTTTCTGAATAATTTCCATGGTTTTTTCCAGCATTCGCAGAAAAAGGGGAGAAATTTTTATTGCTTCTTCCACGGAATAGATGTCACGGCTCGGCTGACCGAATGCATATCTTTTAAATTCATTCATTTTGTAAGATCTCCTTTTGAAAATTCTGTAACAGTTTTTTAGTTTAAAATCAATAAATTTTATCATTTTTCGACACTCCCGCTATCACAAGCAATGCAATGACAAAAGCTGTACTCGCTATCGTTACCGAAATGCAGGGCATAGAAAAATATATTATAATTGCAATCAAACTCCAAGACGCAGAAAATATCTGGCTGATAAAGCAATATCTTTCTTTGTCTTCTATAGTCAATGGCTTATTCGGATTCTCTATCGGAGCATATTTCCATACGATCAGCAGAAAAATAATCATCATCAGAATCACACAATATACAGATAAGTTCATATATGTTGTTCCTAATACAAAAGATATCATCAAAGAAAACAGCATTTTACATTTTGTGTAGCTGTCGGCATGATAGCCGCCTGTATGCATTCTGACAGATACAAACATAATAAAGAAAATAATAGCACATATCATTCTGTGAAACAGGAAACCAAATAATAATGCAAAAGAAAAATCAATCAGACCAGAAATAAAAGTTTCATATCCATATGTATAAACAGCAATTTCATCCTCACGAATAATGTCATTGTGATATAAAAAATTGGCTATCATTTTGCAAGTCTCATGAATCATATGATTCGCCTCCTGGCATTTATCATAACCGATTCTAAGAGATTTGTCAAGCGATTTTCCTAAACAGCATAAAATTTTCCTATTTGGCATAGTGAATTACTTTTTTCCCCGGAATCCATATATCTGCTATAAAACAAGAGTTCTCTTCGCAGAAATCTATCATGCCATTGTATTTTGTCACTACATTTCTGATAGAATGGATTCCCAGACCATGTAGTAATGTTTTTTGCTTAGTTGTGTGTAAATCTGGATTCTTTTTCAGAACAGATTCCGAAATTGTATTTTTAATTAAAATATTGACATAGCTTTTTTTCTGGGAAATCTCCAAATAGATAATTTTCTCTATATCCGGGTCTCTGATTTTTCTGCATGATTCTATTGCATTATCAAATAGATTGCTTAAAATAATACATATATCAATTTCATCCATATCCAGGGAAAACTCACCTATATGGATGATTGTCTGAATATTTTCTGTTTTGCATTGTGAAAGCTTTGTATTAGCGATTATATCCACAATGCGATTGCTAGTTTGGATATATTGATCCATAGAGCCAAGTTTTTGATCCGTCATATCCTGAATATATTTTTTGGCACGCTCTTTGTCGTTTTCTTCTATCAGTATTCCAATGCATTCCAGATGGTTTTTCATATCATGACGGATTGTCCGCACTTCGTCATATCTGGTCTCTAATTCTCTTAATTGATTCTCATATAATGTAACCTGCATTTTATCAATGACTGCATGTACAGATTCTTCATTTTTTCTGCTGATTTCTATCATCAGAAAATAAGCCAGTATGTCAATTGCCACAAGACAGAGGCTTGTGGCTGGCAGAAAAAGATCCTCAGAGGAAATCTGATTTTCCACAGCGAATTTTGCAAATTCCGTTTCTAGAAATATGGTCAGTGCAAAGATCATACTTAGAATAATCCATTCTGTCAGGGATAACAGATAATTATTTTTCTTTTTTATTTTAATTAAAATTCTTGTGAAAAGAAACAGCAGAAGTTTGGCTGAAAATATTGCAAGAATCCTTGCATAGTTCTGTTCCTCTACTAAATTGGTTGTAGAAGTCTGAAACATAGCCGATATAATGGATAATCCTGCAAAACTACTGATCACTAATGCTAATTCTGTCATAAAGGAAGCCATTATTTTTTCAAATATACTCCCGTTCAGTAAAAAAAGGATAAGCAGAAAACAGACTACGATTCTGATAAATCCTAATGCACCCTCCAGAAGCGTGACTTCGTTCAGAATAGTTGTTATCAACATTGTGGTGATTGTGATGCCGCAAAAGCACAGAATCGTAAAAAAATTATTTTTCTTTTCCAGAAAACGGATGGCAAAATCAGCACAAATCATAGATTCGGTTGCAGTCGCCATATATTCTATCATATCCCACATTATACCAGCATCTCCCTTGAAAATTGCATTAATTTTTTTTTCACATTTTCTGCTTTTCCTCTGCTTAATGGCAATTGTGTGCCATCATCCAGAATGATCCATTTGTGCCGAATAAAATCGATATATCTAAAATTCACAAGATAACTCTGATGAGTCCGGATAAATCCATCTTGGAGTAGTTCTAGTTCAATAGAATTGAGATTCCCATTTGCTTCAAATTCTGTATTTTTTGTGTGAACTGTTAATTTATGGCTTTTTACTTCAATATAGATAATTTTGAAAATAAATTCTGATCTTTTGCCATGCTCTGTCGAAAACAGCAACTGTCTATGTAACCAACCAATTTTCTTAAAATAACAGTCAATTGTTTCCTGAATTTCATCATTGAATTTTGTTTTTCGGATAAATCGGAAAGGTGCATATTTGATGGATTCATAAACCATCTCTTCTTTATTTGTAATAAATACAATCTCAACAGTATCATTATGACTTCTTATTTTTTTGGCGACATCTATTCCATTGATACCGGGCATAGCAATATCAAGAAACAAGAAATCTATTTTATGAGACTGACAGAATTGGAGCAGGGATTTTCCATCAGAAAAAGCAAAAATTTCAAATTCACATTCTTTGTTTTCCAGAATTGTTGTTATTTTTTTCCGGATTTCCTGCAAAATGATTGTCTCATCATCTGCAATCGCAATCACTGTCATGTATTTCACCTCAATTTTTAGTATACTACATTTTTTCAAAAAAGTCAATCATCTAACTTATTCTATCGACACACACAGAATATGTTGAAAATATAAAAAAAGGAGCGATTTTTGGTCGTTCCTTTTTTATTCTTTAAATTTTAGCGTGAAAAAAGATTGTTCATGACTTTTACAAAGCATCCTTTGGACAGTTCTTTACACATTCAAAACAAAGAATACACTCTGTTCCATTTTCCCTTTTTCTTGAATTATCCGTTACATCTACATTCATTGGGCATACTTTTTTGCATTTACCGCACGATATACACTTACTTGTATCACATTTTATTCTAAGTAACGAAAAATAACTCATTGGTTTCAGGAATACAGTAATCGGACATATATATTTGCAAAAAGCCCTGTTGTCTTTGAAAAGAAATGCTAATCCAATACCAACAGCATAATATAGCAGATTTCCTATCACAAATGCCCAGAACATTATCTTTTCTATATTATTGACATGAGTAAGAAACAGTGCAGCAACAAACAGGAATGAAACAGAAAATGTGATGTATCGAATCCAGCCAATTTTCTTTCTTGGTTGGCTGGGTATTTTATAAGGCAGGAAATCAAGAACCATTGCTGTCCAACAGGCATAACCACACCATCCTCGTCCAAAGATGAACGCTCCAAATATCTTAGCAATTGCATAATGAATGGTTGCTGCCTCGAATACACCAGTAAACAGATAGTACCAGAATCCTTCAATCTGCATATTTTCATTGCAAATCAGCCCTAAGTAAACCAGCATATACAATCCAACCAAAAGCTGTGTCACTCGTCTTGCGTATTTATACTTTCTGATAAATAAAAAAATGCCAAATGCAATAGAAATGCCGATATAGCTGAAATTGAACAGATAAAACAGATTGTCTTTTGTGATCCAGAGTGTGATTGCTATTGTTTCAAATATTACCAACATAATAATCGGCAATAAGTATTTTTTCATGTCATTTCTCCATTTTTCAAATTTTGGATTGTAGTTGCTCTTGCTTTGATTTTTGAAATAAATTCCTTGTAGGAATCATCCATATCAAATTCATTTTTGCAGCCGAGTTCTCTCATTTTTTGTATGTGCAAATCAAAATATTCTCTGGTTTTTTCATCACTATCACATAGGATACAATTTCTTTTTTCTTCAATGCATACTCTTCCTGTCGTTCCACTTCCGCAGAAGAAATCTAATACAATCGAATCTGGATAGGATAAAGCTTTGACAATTCTTCTGATTATTTCAACTGGTTTTTGTGTAGGATGTCCCACTCTTTCTTTGCTGTTTCCGTTTAATCGTCCGATTTCCCAGACATTTGTAGGATTTTTTCCCTTTATTGTATTCTCAGGATTCAACCTTTTATCTTTTAGTGCCAATTTCAGTTCTTCAGCACTATATTTTACTCTTACGGAATCAAGGTCAAAGTAATAATCATTTCCTTTTACAAGCCATATTGCTTCTTCATGACGATTAGCGAAAAACCTATGTGCGGACATGCCGTTTTTATAGTGCCAGATTATAGTATTTATTAGTTTAAATTCGGAATGGTAGCGTAAATGATGTATAATCTCAATCAAATCACCTGATTTCGCATCTCTGAACTGAATCCCTCCGAATACAACCATGCTACCATTAGGACTTAAAACCCGATACGCTTCTTTTAGCCAAACATCCGCCCATAGAATATAGTTTTCATAGACATCCCAATTTTCAAGTTCCAAATTGTATGGAGGATCAATACAAATGAGCTGAACAGAATTGTCAGGAAGGCTCTTTAACACTTCCAGACAATCAGCTATGCATAAAAAAATATCTGTTTTTTCAGGGATGGAAAAATCCTTGCTGCTTTTTGTTTTTAAATTTTCTCTCCGCATTTTATTTAGTGCCTGAAGAGCGTGATTATGATGTGACTTATTATGTATAGCCATATATTACCTCTCATTTCCAGGTAAGCTTCCAGGTAAGTTGATTAACTAAGTATCTTGCAAGGATTTTGATTGATGTATGAGCAACATCAAGCATTACTTCTATCATCCTGTTTTCGTTCCATCTTTCACCGTCTCCTTGTGTATAGATAGATGCAGCCTGTAACATTATGGTTGTACTGTTACACAGGACAAATTTATTCTCGCAAAGATTTGTGTTAATTGGCATTCCATAGTTGGCAGCTGTTAATCTGTCAAGCCTATTTAAATTCCCTGCATTGTATTTTAATATTACAGGAGTTCCGTCTGGTTTCGTCACAACCACATCATAGGTCAGGAAATTTGAGCCTTCCAGAAAAAGAATATAAGGAAAATGTAACTCTGACAACATGAAATTTGCAATTTCAGAAATATTCTTATGCGCTCTTTCTATTGCGTTCCCTGCAACCATAGTCAATTGGTCGTTGTTTTTTCCAACCAACTGTCCTTTTCTTATGTTTTCAATGTCATTTCCCTGATGCTTTGCCTCTGAAACAAGAACTACCCTCCAATTTCCATTATCATCTATTACTTCTATAATTCCACCATCTGGCTTAATTTCAGCGGATTCTACGAATAATGTTTGTCCTAAATCAGTATCTATCTTCTGGAGAGCTGAATTTATTTCAGATTTTTTCAAAGATTTTCTATATCTAAAAGTAAGCATGGGATATTCTTTTTCCAGCACTTTCATTGCAAGCCTTGAAATACTGAAAACTTCTTTGTCATGTTTTTGCGCTTCATCCCCGAATATTCCTACAGCCCCTCGTGAGTTCTTGTGTTGTATAGTTAATCGGGAAGATTGATTCTTGTCCATTCTGATTATCCTTTCTTCTTAGAAATTCTCTGTTTTATTCTCTATTCTTCAATTTTCTGAAAAGAGAATTAACTTATTTCATATGTTTTAAGATCTTTGCATGATCACTTTTCTTAGTATATCATATCTCACTGAAAAAGTCAATTCTCCAGAAGAGATATGAATAAAATTTTTAACCAGTATCAACAAAAAATCCTCCACCTATAAAGGTGGGGGATAAATTGCGTCATAATTAGACTTTCTGACAAAAAGTAGCGCAAAACGTGAAAGTGCATGCAGTAGAGAGGGATGTTACTTAAACTTAAATATTTCTTCAGGGTCTTTAATTACGATTACTATAATCCACACAACAAGAGTAAGCGCAATTACTGACAATCCAAGAAAAGTATCATTCAGCATATCCTGTACATTCGGCTGAAAATACGCTGTACCGACTTTGAGATATTCAGCAACAGCATCTACCAGCCACATCAATGATGCGCTCCAGAACGTCAGACAAAGTTTTCCTGTTTTCAGCTTTCTTGCTTTTTCGTTTGTATACCATATCCATGTAGAAATTACTGCTGAAAAACCTGTAATCAGTAAAGTCATGTTACAGTCTCCCTAGGAATTTTTTTAGAAATATCTTTTTTTCTGATTTTTTCAAGCCATATCATGGAGAAAGCCCATGCAAATGTCACAACAAGCGACATACAAACGCCGACAGTTGACATTTCGTGCATCATTTCCGCAAAATCTGCCGGATTTGTAGCGTTAGTAAGGAACGGAAAAAAAGGAGTGATTTCACCATGCCAGAGATGTTCAAAAGCAAGCAATCCTGAACCGCCCCAAAGCATACCATTAAGTATGCCGAGTTTCTGTGAAAACGGGATTTTATCGTTTGTGTCTGTATTCCCTTCATGTTTCTTTAATGTTTTTTCAGCAATTGTTGTAACAATCGCCTCAGCAACAGGTACAATAAAACAAGCCATACAAATTACCTCCTGATTATGATTGATCCCAGCCAATCGCTTTGCGTTTTTCCTTCATGTCAGCAACTATTTTTTCTGCAAGAGCTACAGGATCCGTATCTACATTCATGGTAGAACCAAGCAGTTCCTTTGTGCCATATTTCATAAATTCAATGACATTCTCAGAACCGTAAATCTGCGCTTCCACACAATGATAGGAGCTGATTCCATTCAGCCGGAATCCAAGTGCTGCATCAATGCCCTTTTCATTCCCCCATTCAGGAGAAGAAAATGCAAATGGCAGTTCATACATGTTATGTCCCAGTTCATTGGCAATACCTGCAAAAATACCACTAGAGCGTGTATTGTCGATACATTCTCCGACATGCCATACAGGCGGTAAATCGGGTTCAAGGAATGCACGCAGACTTTCACCGGCTTTTTCTTTTCCGGAAACTGCACAGTAGCCGAGTTTCATCAGCGGAAAGGATGCACAGCCGTTTGAAATAATCAGTATATTGTTTTTCAGAAGTGTATCTGCAACATCAACAATACATTTTTCATACAGAACTTTCGGATTATTACAGCCAACCATATTGACAATACCGAGAATCTGACCGCTCTTTATCGCCTCTGCAAGTGGTTTCATACTGCCGAATCTCCTGTGAATATACTCAACCGAAAAACCGACTTCAGCTTCCACCTCATACGGTGGTATATAAACAGGAATCCCTTTTCTGTTTTCAAAACTTTCAATTGCACGTCTTACAATTTTTTCGGCAAGTGCCTTTGTTTCCCCGATATTGAAATGATGATGGTCATATTCAAACCGTTCCGCACCGGGAAGTCTTGCGGATTCACTTGTTGTGACTACTGTCGTTTTAAAGCACTTTGCGACTTCCATGATAGATGGGAAAACATCCTGTACATCTGCAACCCATAAATCCAATGCACCTGTCCCGAGAACAAGCTCAGCAGAAACTGCATTGGAAAGAGGGATCACACCGCTGTATCTGTACAT
>CAMWOX010000053.1 GCA_947175975.1 uncultured Ruminococcus sp. | reverse complement strand
GTTATACTAGGGGTGGAGTCTACTTTTTTGTCTTCCCTAAATCAAAATAAAGAGAAAGAAGAGGATTATTTTTATGAGAAACAGCCAAAAAATTGCCGCCGGAATCCTCGCTGCTACTGTCGTCTTTGCTGGCGCAGCCAAGACACCAGCGTCACGCATTGAAGACGCATTTCTGAATCTGACAGCTTCTGCTGCCGATGATGCGCTCTCCATTTCCAATGGTACAACTGTTCCTGATACAATCGCCAAGGGCAAAGGACTTGCCGTCAAGGGTGTTGTTTCTTCCGAGTCATCTAATATTTCTTCCGTGACTGTCGGCATCTATGACTCCAGCCGCAGACTGGTCACTGGTAAGAGTGCACTTCCGAAAGCGAAGTCTTATAATATTGCAAAACTCGACAGTTATATCGAATTTGACAAGCTCGCAGCAGGTACTTATACCTATATGGTATTTGCCACTAACGATACCAGCACAAACTATGTGCTGACCAACAAAAGCTTTACTGTCACAGACGGAACAACAACGGCAACACCTAGCACAACGGACACAATGAGCATTTCCAACGGCACAACACTGCCTGCTGCCATTAAGAAAGGTCAGTGCGTAACCGTTAAGGGAATTGTTACTTCTGCAAGTTCTGATATGACTTCCCTGACAGTCGGTGTTTATGACAAAGATGGCAAAATGATTACCGGCAAGACCGTTGCACCAAATGCGAAAACATATCGTGTTGCTAATCTGGACAGTGACATTACATTTAATAAGCTCGACAACGGCAACTATACTTACAAAGTCATTGCTACAAACAGTGCAAACAAAGACTCCGTCATTGTTTCCCAGGATTTTGCAGTCACAGCTGATGGCAATGCACCTGCACAGGATCCGAATAATAATAACAACAATAATAATAACACACCCAATGCCAATACAACAACAGACACGATTGCAATTTCCGGCAGTACAGAAGTTCCGGACAAGCTTGCAAAAGGCAAATGCGTGATCGTAAAAGGTACTGTAACTTCTGCGGAATCCAACCTGGAATCCCTGACAGTCGGCATCTATGATACACAGGGCAAACTAGTCACCGGAAAAACGGCAATCCCGAATGCCAAGACTTATGATCTGAGCAAACTGGATAATTACATCGAGTTCAACAAACTCCCTGATGGTACTTATGCTTACATGGTATTTGCAAGCAACAGCGTTTCCAAAAACTATGTGATGGTTAACAAGGCATTCACAGTCGGAGAAGGCAGCGGACAGGTTGCGAATGATGTAATGGCAATTGCTAACGGTACAACTGTTCCATCTAGTATTGCTAAGGGTAAGGGTGTTTCTGTCAAGGGTACTGTTGCATCTGCAAGTTCTGAAATCACTTCCCTGACAGTTGGCGTCTATGATTCCAATAACAACATGGCAACCGGCAAAACCGTTGCACCGAATGCCAAGACATACAATCTGAACAAGCTTGACAATGATATATTGTTCAATAAGCTTGCTGAGGGTGATTATACTTACAAAGTATTTGCAACAAATGCATCTACAAAAGATTACGCACTTGTAGAACAGAAATTCACAGTCGGTGACAAGACAACTGCATCCGATCTGCTGACAATTGCCAACGGTACAAGTGTTCCGGAAAGTCTCAAAAAGGGCGGCTGCCTGACTGTCAAAGGCACGGTTTCTTCCGCAAGTTCCAATATTACTTCCGTGACAGTCGGTGTTTATGACAGCCAGAATAAACTGGTTACCGGAAAAACCGCAATCCCGAATGCCAAGACGTATAATATCGGCAAGCTAGATCCGTATGTAGAATTTAACAAGCTAACAGACGGGGAATATGCTTACATGGTATTTGCAACTAATTCTGCAAACCAGAATTATGTCATCACAAACCAGAAGTTCACAGTTGGCAACGCTACAAGCTCTAATTCCAATACAACCAGCTCCAATGCGAATGGCATTTCATTCGCAGGCGGCACAAGTATTCCGGAGACAATCAGCAAGGGCAGGGGTGTTGCAGTTCGTGGTACAATCAGTTCTGATTCCACAATCAAAGCTGTTACAGTTGCCATCTATGATGCAAATAACAAGCTTGTGACAAGCAAATCCGTTGCACCGGATGACACATCCTATGATCTCAAGAATGTTGATAAATACATTGAGTTCAACAAGCTCCCCGCTGGTTCTTATACTTACAGAGTCGCAGTTACAACAACCTCCACAAAAGACTACACAGCTGACAGACAGACATTCAATGTAAAATAATAAAGCACGAAAAATAAAAATAAAATCATAATCTCCGGCAGAATTTTTATTCTGCCGGAGATTTTTTGAAAACACTCTTGACAAAGCAGTAAAACTATGCTATAATAAAAAAGATCTAATTGTACTAATCTAAATAATACACTTGAAAAATTTCAGAAAGGAGGAAATTTTGTGTTTGATATTGATCTCATGAGTCGTATCCCTATCTATGAACAGCTCTACCGGAAAGTGATCGAACTAATCCTGAAAGGTGTTCTTTCTGAACAGGATAAGCTCCCCAGTGTCCGCAATCTTGCCACACAGCTCGGTGTGAATCCGAATACCATTGCCAAAACCTATTCCCTGCTGGAACGGGATGGTATTATCTATTCTCTTGCCGGACGTGGCAGTTTTATTGCAAAGCCTGATAAAACGCTTGCACAGGAACGTGTGTTGCAGGACTTTGACAACGCTGTCATTCATGCACTCGATATTGGCATGCCAGAAAAAACACTTACAGACCGTATTTCTGCTATTTCAGAAAAGAACCAGAAAGGAGAAACGCAATCATGATGCAGTTAAAACAGACTGTCAAACAGTTTGAAAATTTCAAAGCCCTCGACGGCGTAGATCTCGAAATCCCCAAAGGAACAGCATTCGGACTGCTGGGATCAAACGGCGCAGGCAAATCTACTATCCTGAGACTATTCAGTGGTATTTACAAACCCGAAAGCGGCGAAGTCCTGATTGATGAAGAACCTGTCTATGATAACGTCCAGGCAAAACAGAAAGTATTCTTCATCAATGACGAAACAATTCAGTTCTCGAATTTTACACTCATACAGTTAAAAAATTTCTACAAACAATTTTATCCCAATTTCTCAGAAGAAATCTTTAAAAAATTGGAAGATGCCATTCACCTCCCCTTGCATAAAAAAATCAGCACATTCTCGAAAGGCATGAAACGACAGGCAATTGTGATTACCGGAATTGCCTGCTGTACGCCGTATTTATTGCTGGATGAAGCATTTGACGGCCTAGATCCTACTATGAGAATCATCGTCAAGCGAATGCTTGTGGATGCAATGTGCGAACGGGAACTGACTGTTGTCATCTCTTCCCATAATCTGAAAGAAATCAACGAAATGTGCGATACAGCGGCTTTGCTCCACCGTGGAAAGATTATTTTTAACCGTCAGCTTGACAGTCTCAAAGGTGCAGTGCATAAAATTCAGACAGCATTCCAGGATAAAACCCGGATTTTCTCTGCACAGGATTTCCCGGATCTCGAAATCCTGCATTTTGAAAAGACCCAGAGCATTTATCATATTATTGCGAAGGGCAGTGAAGAACAGATCCACAACGCACTTGCACCTTGGAATCCTGTTCTGGAAGATTTAATCCCCTTGTCTCTCGAAGAAGTCTTTATTTATGAATTGGAGGTATTAGGATATGACAGCCAGGTTTTTGCATAGTTTTCCCGTCCGGAATGCTTTTCGGCTTTTCCGTCAGAATCAGAAATTCGCCATTGTCACCTGCATTCTACAATTACTGGGCATTCCCTTGATTATGGGCAGTATGATGCTGGAAATTTATAACGAAAATGTCACAGATAGATATATTGCTACAAATTCCTGGGCATATGCCTCAATCGGATCTTTCTGTCTTGGCATTTCTGTGATTTTAGGTATCTTCTTCGGCATTAATGCCTATCATGAAGAATGGGACAAATCCAAAGTGGATATGCTCTATTCTCTGCCATTAACCGGAAAGCAGCGTTTTTTCAGTAACTATCTCGGTGGTCTGGGTATGTACCTGATTCCCTATCTTGCCGCTTCCCTGATTGGCTGGATTGTAACATTTGCTTTCACACCGTTAGTCCGCTCTGTACTCAAACCTGATGAAATCAGCGATCTCAATCAAATCTATAAATATTATTTTCTGATCACACTCGGTTTATTCCTGCTGATGTGGATGTATTACACAATCTCTGTCCTGATTACAAGCTGCTGCGGAACGCTTTTTGAAAATATCTACACCAATATTTTATTAAATCTGCTGATCCCGGGAACACTTGCTGTACTGCTTGCTGTGATCTGCTCCAAGGTGGAAATCATCAGCTTTGAATACTCCTGGGATGTGATCGGGCATACAAGTCCGATTGGTGGTCTGATCTATCTGATTTACCTGATTACTACAAAAGATGAAATGCTTTCCGATTATGTCAGCAGTTATTCCGGCACTTATACTGCAATCGGCGGAGAACTTGGCGATCTCGGACTTGCTCCAGCTTATATCCGCTGGGCTTTGATTATTATCTTACTCACAGTGGCAGTTCTGATTCTCGCATGGCGTCTGTATGAACACCGTAAAGCAGAACATGTCAGCAAACCGTTTGTGTATCTTGGAATCTATTATGTGATTCTGACTGCAATTGCTGTCTGCATTCTCTGTCTCACAGAAACCGGCACAGGTGCATTGATCCCTGTTCTGATTTTCAGCATGATTGTCTACTTCATCATGGAAGTCGTCCGCAAAAGAGGATTCAAAAAATTCTGGCTGAGTGCTGTTTCCTATGTGGTCACGGTCGTTGTGACGCTCGGCGGTCTGTTTGCAGTCTCTGCAACAAATGCTTTCGGAAGAGCCTATTATATCCCTGCACTCGCAAGCATTACATCCGTCAAAGTGGAATTTGAAACAACAGGCAGTAATTCCGATATGCCTGAATACGAACTGAATTTCAGCGATAAAGAAACAATTTCAAAAATCCGTGATTTTCATAAGACATGCAATGAAAATCTGAAACAGGATTACAATAATCAGGTACTCGCACACATGGACGGCTATTATTCACTTCGTTTAGATTCTAAGAACGTTGGAAATACTACTGTTTATCAATTCCAGACAAGTGACCAGGATGAGGATTATTATCTTTATGATGATTACAGCTATGGCAATCGCCGTGGTTATCGGGAATATGTCTCATCCTGTGCAGAATTTCATATTACTTATTACACGGTCACAGGATCAGCCATTTACAGAACTTATGATTTACTGCCAGATGAATATCTGAATCTTCTTGCAATCTGCATGGAAACGGATACTTACACAGAAGCAACCGGAAATCTTCTTGAAAATCGTATGAAAAACACATATCAGAAATCCTACACCGAAAACGGCATTACAACACGAAAATACCCTGACCAGATTGAATTTTTGGTCAATTCTCCTTTAATTTCAAACTCCTACCACATATCTTACAACTATGAGAATGCTCAGATTCTCACAATCCGGGATGTTGAAAACAACCTGAAAACAATCCGGATGGCTTACCAGAATGACTTGCAGAACATGACAATAGAACAGTTCAAAACAGATGAAATTATCTGTTTCATGAGCGGACTTCCCGTCTATTCCTGCAATTCTGAAACCTGTGCTTTGCTCAAAAAATGGGGCATGAAAGAATTTTCCCTCTCTGCCAATTATGCAAATTTGGATAATTATGACGATAAACTGTATATCCGGATCTATGAACCGGAAGACCATGTTTCCCCCTCCCTGGAGTATGCCACAAACAGCATGGGAAATTTCCTTTTCAAGCCGGATAATTCTAGTTCTGACATTCCCTGCTATGAAAGTACCTGCATTTATACAGATAATTTCGGCGGTTATCTGCGTTCTTACAATCCTGCTCTGTATGATCTGCTCAAAGTCGCAAGAACACATTATATCAGCAATGAACCCTGTTATGTTCTTGTGATTAATTCAAAACGCTATGTCATCCCTCCCGAATACTCTGATTTAGTACAGAAAGTCATCACAAGCGGCAATCAAGTCATCAGCAATAACTCAGCTCCTTCCGCTCCTCCCGCCGGACGGATCTACAAGGGTACAGATACCAGAATGACAAATTTCTGATTTTCCCTAATCCTAAGATATATACTAGAAACGGCATGATGTTCTATCATGCCGTTTCTGCATGTTCCACATGGAACATCCAAACTCGTGAATTAATTTTAAAAAATCCCCTGTAAATCATCTTACAGGGGATCATCTTCTTATTTTGCCCGCCGCCGGGAGCGGTTCTTCCGGTCGGTATTGCGTTTGATGTCGCTGATCCGTTCTTCGCTGTTCTGCTTGAAACGATTCATCATATCTTCAAATGTCATCTCTGTATCCGGTTTCTGCGGCTTGGTACCCTCCCAGACATTTCCTCTTTCTCGCCTTTGACGAGACGGATAATTCTTTTGTGGTCTACGCTCCTCTTTCGGAATCGCTTTCCGGATCGACATCGCAATTTTGCCCTGCTCATTCACTTGCAGGACAACCACTTTTACATCCTGTCCCTCGGTGAGAAAATCACGGATGTTGTTGACAAATACATTTGCCACTTCGGAAATATGTACCATTCCGGTGATGGGATCTTCCCCCTCCTGTGGTACTTCCACGAAAGCACCATAATTTGTAATTCCCTTGACCTTGCCTTCATAAACTTTTCCCATTTCCAGCATACAGCAAAAAATCCTCCTGCTTTTCAGAATTAAATAATATTACTTGCGGGATGTGTCATAGTAACGTCTTTCGTCCGGATAGGCATAGCCTGCGCTCTCCAGTGCCAGCTTCTCCATATACGAGCCAATATCATCAGATGCGATCAGTGCAGCCAATTCTTCATTCTCTGCAGCAAGTACATCCACCTGCTCTTCCAGTTCTGCGAGATTCCTGCGCTGTTCTACAATCGCATTCTGTGTTGTGATAATCGAAATCGCACAAAATATCACGAACATTACCAATGCGACATGAATCAGCATTCGGAAGCCGACTCCTGGCTTTGATCTTGATTCAGCGTTTCCTCTGTTGGACATATGACTTCCCAGCTTTCTTTTGGTTAGATTGATCAGAACAGATACTATTTTTATTATACACCTTGCTGACAGGTTTTTGCAAGTCGTTTTGCAGATTTTTTTTTCGGAATTTTGATTTTTTGGCATATTTCACAAAACTTAGCTTTAGTTTGATACAGATACATACGAAATGATCCCACAGCCAATGCACTGGCATCAATATCAGATCACTGCATTTCATGAGAAATGCACCGATTGTAAGATAATATACCAGGAATCCAAGCAGACAGCCAATGATGTAATACACCCGGAAATCACCACCGCCGAAGGTACTTGTATAACACAGGAACAAAAAACTCAGACAGATCAAATAAAAAATATCTTCACATGCAACCACTATGGCATGATGCCACAATAATTTTCGGAATAATCTTAATATATCCCAGGCAACTCCTGCCGGGATGCCTAACAGAATCGACCCACCAAATAATAATAATTCTTCATCCACTGTCCGGAATGTCTCCAGTACTTTCAGATACCCCGGAATCATCTGCCATCCCATCACCGGAAAAGCCTGCCAAGCATAGAAACAGGAGACTGCTTGTCTTTATCGCCATACTGGAGCGACCAGATGTCACCCTCCACAGACATATTGCCATTCTCAATACTGATCGCATTGATATGTAGATCACGTCCTGTAATCGTCAGTTCACCCATTTTCGTATATAAGACGATTTCCCGTTCATCAAAACTGTCAATATCCGTGATGCCGGCAATACTGAGTGTTTTTCTGTTCTCCATAATTACAGTATGCTGTTTTTCGGGTATGATACAGCTGTTGTTTATTTCTTGCATTTTAAAAGCCTCCTGTCAGGAATTTAATACATCCTATGCAAATCTTTTCCGGAATATGCAGAATCAGGATTCATTTTTCTCAGGAGTTATTATAAAAATACAATGCAGAATGTTCCATGTGGAACATCCTGCTAGATGCAGTAATCACCCCCTGTGATATGCTCATGATTCTGTTCCAGAATATCTTTGATTGTAATATGATCCAGATAATCTGTCATAACTTTATGCAGTCCTTCCCAAATCGGTAATACTGCACATTCCTGCGCACGGGGGCAGGTGTTTTCCGGATATTCCAGGCAGGAAACCGGTGCAAGGTTTCCCTCGGTTGCTCTGAGAATTTCTCCGACGGTCAATACATCCGCAGGCTTGGCAAGCATATAGCCGCCACGATTGCCACGGTTTGTCCGGAGCAGACCGCTTTTACTTAATAATGGCACAATCTGTTCCAGATATTTTTTAGAAATTCCCTGCCGTTCAGCAATTTCTTTCAGAGAAATATAGCCGTCTTTCTGATACTCTGCTAAATCTAATGCCATTCTTAATGCATATCTGCCTTTGGTTGAAATTTTCATAGAGAAACTCCTTTCATTTGTTTTTATCAGGATGCTATCTTCTATTTACTATTATATCATAGGTTTAGTATATTGTGAACTACCCACCATCTAAAGCAGGTGGGCTTCCTGCTTCTGCGACCTCGTAACCTACTATCTCCACAGGCGTAAATTCGGGCAATCCCTGCCCTACTTTGTTTTTATTATGCTGTCTGCTTTAGTCCTTCCTGCAAAATATTGACAGCAACATTGCTATCCCTGTCATGATGCGTTCTGCATATTGGACAAGTCCATTCCCTGACAGACAAATTCTTTATTTCAGAATTTTTATATCCGCAACAAGCGCATAACTGACTGCTTGCAAAAAACGTATCGATTTTTATGTATTGTCTGCTGTTCCAGAAAGACTTATATTCCAGCTGCCTTTTCAATTCGTACCATGATACATCAGCTATGCTTTTTGCAAGATGATGATTTTTTATCATGTTGCTGATCTGCAAATTTTCAGAAACGATCACTTGGTTTTCGCTGATTATTTCATGAGAAATCTTATGCAGATCATCTTTTCTGATATTTGTTATTTTTTCGTGAAGTCTTGCAACTCTTATTCGTTGCTTGTTTCAGTTTTTGCTCAGCTTCTGCTTATGTGCAAATTGACACTGTGCTTTTGCAAGCCTTTTCTCATATTTACGCAAAGTTTTTGGATTTTCATATTTTTTGCCATCAGATGTAATACACAAATCCTTGATACCTAAATCCATACCAACTTTTTTATCAGTCTGCGGAAGGCAGCCGAACGTTTTTGAGATCTGTATCTGCTGTTCCTGATTCAGATATATTCTGAATTTGTATGCTTTTAACATCTGATTTTCACCTCCCTGTCTATATTATTAGCCCTGAGCAAAACTCTGAAAATATAGAAATAAAGAGATTTTCAGGGCATTGAAATAAAATTTGTCACTATTATCTATAGAAACAGCCAGCCAGATATGGT
>CAMWOX010000052.1 GCA_947175975.1 uncultured Ruminococcus sp. | reverse complement strand
CTTTTATACATATTGTACAAAATTCTTTTGTATAAGCTGGCATGTCCTACAAAAAGCATTGAGATGCTTGACATATTAGGTGGAGTATGATAGAATGTAATTGTACACGAAAAATATCATAGTAGTTGAGCAAAGAACTATTCTGGATATGGTAATCTTTGTTCATTCTGTTTAGAAGCAACAGCATTTTCTGATATTTTTCGGAAAGTGCTTTTTATTGTCTGTATAATGGGGTTAAAACCCTCGCCTTTAGGCGGTAGTGGTTCAGTTTATCTGATTGGAGGACGAATATGGACGAAACAAAATTCAACAAGATGCTGTATGCCATTGCAGTGGGATTATATGAAAAAGAACGCTGTGATAAATATGTATATAGCAATCATCTGATGTATGGATTAAATATGCTTTCTGCATTGGCAGTTCAGAATCATCAGTTGCAGATGCTTGCAGAGCTACATGAGTCGGCTTTTCTGGAGAAATATGCAACCAGACCAGTAAAAGAATGGTTTCTTGGATGGGATGAAGTATTTTTTGAAAAAGTTAGCTGTTTCCCGCTTTTTCAGACAGATGCTCTGATTACTTTGGACGATGGCTACAGCTTTCATATAACAGAAGAATGTTCTGATTTGTATAAAGATGCGGAAGATGATTTGTTCAAAGCGTTGGAGCAAAGAATAGTTTATCATAAAATGAAAGAGTTATCTGAAGCGGACTATACAGCGGTTCGTCGATTTATTATAGAACATCCTGTTTGTACAGATAAAGAACTTCGGAAATTCAAGAGGATTCATCCGACAAAGGAAATACAGGACGTTATCGACATGGCATATGAGGCTATTCCGCAGGAAAGTTATCTTTGTCCGCAGTGTGGATGGACAATGCGGTTTCACGGTAATCAGGCAAAGTGCTGTAATTTTTCCTGTACAGCGAAACATCCTGTACCAGAACAATTAACTTTATTGGATACATTTGAAAATAAAAGATTAAAACACGGTGTTATGCGGTACATATGTCTGCCGGGAAAGTTAGAACTGGAAATCAAACAAAAAGCAGAGAAATATGGATGCAAGACCATACTTTGGCCTGAAAAGGATCGGTATGACATTCAGATTATGCTGCCGGATGGAAGTATATGGGCTGTTGATGCAAAAATGTACCGGAATCCTTATGCGTTGGCCAATGCTATCAAAGCAGATGAAGCATTTGAAACAGTTGCGGCAAATAAAAGATTCTATGTTGTTCCAACGAAACGAGAATTTCCGGATTATTGTGACATATGTAATGATGTACTCAAAGACAAGTTAGTGCAATGTATCACTGACCATGAACTATATCAGATGCTGAGGAAGGTGAAAGTCAATGAGTAAGCTTGAAAGTATCAAAAAAACATTGCGAAGTTATATGCCGTATGATATTCCTGTCAACGATTTTGTGATGACAGAAATGACGCTTGCTGTTCTGGAAGATATCGCTCCTGAAAGCAATCCGGAATCTGCTTATCTCCTTTTGCATAACTACACAATTATTGGAAAAACTTCTGATCCAAAAAAAGCAGCATTTCTGCAAAAGGCACATATCTGTTTAAGACAATGCAGTTCTAAGCAGAAGTGGCAGCAGCTTCTGGAACAATATCAGGATTCCAGACTTGAGAACATACGTTATTATACTCTGATACCGGAAGTGAAAGAGGGAAAGTCTATCCTGAGATTGGAGCATAATTCCAGATCAATTCCAAGTCCAGAAAGGAGAGACAGCTACCTGGAGCATATCTGTCACTTTAAGGAAAAACATAACATGAACTATGCCAAGGCAGGAACCTATCAGTTTTGGACAGATATTTCAGAAAATCCATGGGTTGAGGTGAAGATTCCGATAAGGAAACCTAAGATGCCTGTTCTTCATGCACCAAAAAATGAACGAGCAGCAATTACAGTCAAAATTGCAGATTTATTTTCCACTGCTGAAGAAATGCGTAAAATTCTTCCGGAAGATTATTGTGCAGATACCTTGAAAAACAACATCATCAAGATAGTCATCGGAAATCGGGTAATACTGGCAGAGAATCTTACCATTCAGGAAGTAGTCAATCTGGTGGGAATGGTTGGCTCTGGCAAATCTACATTGATGAAGGTGCTGACCTATCACTTATCAAAGCAAGATAAGAAGGTGATGCTTGTGATGGATACAGTGGCTGACGTACTGCACATGTATCATTATTTTCGCAGGCTGCACCTGAATGTGTCACCGTTGATTGGCAAAAATGAACGGATGAAATATATTTATCAGGTAATGGAAAAGAATGCAAACTATCTCAAACCGAAATTTTCCGAATATCTGACAGCCCCCTGCCTAGTTGCAGGTATGGCACAAAGCAGTGAAGTAGCACCGCAGTTCGGCAATGAACCTTGTACAAAACTGAAAAAAGATGGGAAGAACTATACATGTCCCTATCTGGATATTTGCCCGGCAACAAAAATGTATCGTGATGCATTGACCTCTGCGGTTGTAGTGACAACTGTGCAGGGGCTGGCAGCAGTGCGGATTCCAGGAGAAAATCAATTGTTTCTAGAATATGTGCTGCACCAGGCTGATCTGGTGATATTTGATGAATGTGATAAAGTGCAGAAAACATTGGATGAATTCTTTACACCATCCACAGATTTTATGGAATTCATTCACAATAATGCAGATGCTTGCCGGGACGATATGAAACAGAACCCTGAAAAGCTGGATAATACAGACCGGAATGCAATCAGTTATTCTGAACTGCGTTTACAATCACTCGCTATGTTCCAAAGAGTACGGGAAAGCATTCAGTCTGTCAGCGGTACATGGGAGAAGCTGTTTCAGAATACCTTTTCCAGTATGACACTTTGGAAACAATTATCAGAGGATAGTGAAAATGGGAGGCATCCATTATCAGAAGAAGTATTGGAACGGTTGGAAGCTGTCATGGATGAACCGGATGATGAGGAACTTGATATCATTCTGGATTATGCAGGAGATCGGCAGCAGGAACATAAATTCACGCAAAAATTACAACGCTGGCTGAATCAACATCATTGTCAGTCAGATACAGAGACATTCCAGCATATCAAGTTATATCTGATTGTGGTTCGTTTCGATAAGTATGTACATTCTCTGGAGGAAGCATATTCCTTTCTGACAGAAGAAGAAAAGTCTGAGATGGAGCTGTTTCATTTCTTGCAGGCAAGATTTACAGCACAGCAGAAATTACTGCCGTCAGCTGTTATGGGCAACCTGTTCGGGATGAAAAATGATGCTAAAAAAGGATTGCAGCTTTATCGGCAATATGCATTCGGCAGGGCGTTAATGAATCGATTTCCATGGCTTCGACTGACAGAAGCAGGAAAACCAGCCGGACCACATGTTCTGCTTCTCTCTGGTTCAAGTTGGGCAGAGGGGTGTCTGGAATATCATGTGAATGTGCCGGTACAGTATCTTCTGGAGGCAGAAGAATGGAAACGTAAAAAACTTGCAGAAACATCCATTATTGATCTGAATACAGGAATAAAGGTTTCCGGTGGTGGTCAGGAGAAACGAGCTGAACATCTGAAACAGGTTATTCAGAAGAGCATGGATGCAATCGAAGGAGAACTATTCAACGATGGAAAGCTACTGATGATTGTCAATAGTTATCATGAAGCTAAAATCGCTGTGAAATATCTGAATACGCAATTACAGAATTATCCTGAAAAAGCGGCTTGTATGATTCGTCCTACAGATGATACTTCCGATGTACCGGAAGAATATCACGTGCTTCGAGGTGAAATCGCAGCTTTCCAGGAACATTCAGCTAGAATCCTCATTGCACCTGCACAGGCAATTGAACGTGGTTATAACATTGTGGATCAAGGGGGACATTCGACATTTGGAAGCGTGTTCTTTCTGGTACGTCCGATGGCAGTGCCGGATGAAATTTCAGGAAAGTGTGCAAAACTGAATGGCATTATTGAAAAACGATTCTTTAAAGAAGAATTCTTTTGTGCATTTGAGAAATCGAAAGAATTACGTCATTATGCTGCACAGCAATGGCATATCATGGAAGAACAGTCCAGAAAAGCTCTGAAATACCTGAACGATACAATGAAAATGGATATTACTGCCGGACTGTTTATTCTGATTTTGCAGATTTTCGGAAGACTGGCAAGAATTACTGACAAAACAAAACCGGCACCAAGAGTGTATTTTGCAGATGGTGCATTCCGTACAAATCCAGAACAGCCGGATGGATATGATTGTCTGAATGCACTGCGGGAGTATCTGGAACAGATGATGCAGGATGAATCATCTGGCGAAATTGCAAAGACTTTGTACCAGCCTTTCTATGAGGCATTTGTAAGAGGAGTGAATGAAAATGTCTACACCGATTTACCCTATGGGGATGATCCCGAAGACGAATATGATTTTTAAGCTGTATTTCCTTGCCTTCCCGGAGGCATGGAAAGCAGAAATGTTGAAATTGCAGCTGACTGTTAATCCGAAATTCAATACAGTTTATCCTATGAACACCCGTGTATTATATGACTACCTGAATGGTTGGCTGGAGGATGTGGTGCAGATTAGAACTATAAAGAAGGATTCTGAAGATACTGATTGGTTTATTTCCATGAAAGAGCCTGATACGGAAAAAATCTGTGAGATTTTGCAAATTTGGATTGCAGCAAAGTATATGCAGAATCCTAAGACAAAAGAAATGGCAGAACATTTTATGGATATAATCAATTCGGATGTTCTGAAAACCGGAATTCGTATGGAAGAAACGGTACTGTTTGATGAGAAAAGACATGCGCTGGCCGATTATGCTTTCAATGCGTTTGCATTATATGCAGCAAATGCACTCAAAAGCAGAACGATTACTGTTTTTGGACAGAAACTGACTTTTTCCAATTGTGGTTCTAAAGAATTGATAAGTCAGCCGATTTCTGATGGAAATAAGAATCCGCATTATTATGCAATCGGACTACAGCTGTCTCTTCAGACGACACCACCGGAACGGAGCTGTATGCTGCTGATTGATTGCTCGGTGAAACGATTTGTTTCTAATGCATGGAAAAAGAATATTTATCTGAAAGAAGATATCCATGCATATATATCTATGGAGCAGAACAAATACCGAAGAATTACTTTACATCAGAGATATGAAAAAGACGAAGAAACTGGACAGAAACGGTATCCTCACTTCTGGAGTTTGCCGGAACAGAAATGTTACAACCTATATAATATCAACCAACTGCCGGATGCGGATGATGTTCTGTATCATCCTGAACAGTATATTTTTTCAGATGTACAGATTCTGCTTCCTTATAAATATGGCATGGATTTCACGAATATGCGTATCGGAACGGGTGTGCCGATTAAGGATAAAAGTGTAATTTTCTCACAGATTTGCAATCTGATGCAGGATTTTGCAGAACCAGTAAAGCCAGCACAGCCTATTAATGGGGTACGTTATTATAAAAAAATGCAAAATGCTGAGGGACAGAAACTCCATAGAGAAAGACTGAAGTCCTGCACTGGAATGCCTGCACTGACAATTGAAATCTATGGACATGATTCAGATAATTTACTGTGTCAGCAAATTACTGATGAATTTGAGAACTATCTTGGCGGTTCGGAAAATGATTCCATTTTCTCTATACATCTGGTTAAGAAAGAACTAGGTGTGTTAGGGGATATGATGGAGGATAGTACCTATGGAGCACACTGTCAGCGGATTAAAGAGGTCACTCGACTGATTCCAAAATCTGAAACAATTATAGGTGCAATTGTGATTCTTCCAGATACCAGAGATGAGGCAGGAGACCCGAAACATGCTTTGCGTGCTGGATTCGCAGATACTAACCGCCTGACACAATTTATCACGCCAGATGGAGAAGAAAGTTCTAAAAGCCGAGTGCATGGTGCTGTGATGGATATACTGAGGCAGTTTGGCTATTCAGAATTTATTGAAAAAAAGAATATGCAGAAAAATCCTGCCTTCGATGCGGATGCTGTTGGAATGCATGTTATGCATCAGCTGAAACCGCTTTGGGCAAAAACTCCAAAGGATACAGCCAGATTTCTTCCGGTTTATATTACCTATCAGGTCAGGAGCGGAAAAATTCTGGTGGATTGTGATATATTTGAACGTCGGCATTTGTCCTATCCTGAGGCACTGCTGGAATTTTCAAGACTGTCACGAGATGAAAACTTCACAAAACTTTGCAGTGATGCTGTAAGAAGTGGATTGCGGACAAAGCTGCTTGGACTGCAAAGCTTATACCGTGAGAAAGCATCCTTAATTATGATTCAGGCGAATGGCATCACCCGCCAGTTGTGGCATGGTATCACAGATAAGATAATTTCTGAATACCATATAAAAGAAGAATATATACCAGAAAAAATAGATATCGGAACAAAGGCTTATCCTGATATGAAAGACTTTGGATCCACAGCAATCAGAATCATACGAGTCAGAGAAAATCAAAGTACGCATGAAGTGCCGGATTACTATACAGAACAAAAAGAATCAGATAAACATATTTCTTCTAGCGGAATCTATCAATACAGAAAAGTATTCTGGGCTTTGGAAGGGCGACCAAAAAGTAATCCCGAATACTGGAAAAGTTATCAGCAATCAAAGTTTGAGAGTCCCACGCAGAGTTTTGATGAATGCGGGCTCGTAGAGTTCTTTCCGATTCAGCTTCAGCAGGGGGATCAGGTAACGCAATGGGTTGCATTTTCTAATTATTTGAGAGAAGTTATGCCGGAAACAAACCGTCAGTCAGTCCGGTTACCTGCTCCTCTACATTTTGCGGAACTGATGAAAGAATACTTGTTACTTGACTCACATAAAAAATGATTTTTATCAGGTGAATTGAATATCCGTTTCAGGTGAATCTGGAAACACTTCTAATGGGAGAAATCTCTGAAAAAGAAGGTGAAACTGGCAATATGAAGAAAATGAAATTTTATGTATGTCCTGACTGCGGAAACATCCTGACTTCCACATCAGAAACGGATATTTCCTGCTGTAGGAAAAAACTGTTTCCATTAGTATTACAGTTGTAAAAAATCAGAAAACATGTTATAATAAAAAATGGTGATGGAAATGGAAAAAGTAATACAGGAAAAAGTAGAATGCAGAAATGTTATTACAGCAAATCAGGATTGAATGAAGCGGAAAGAAAAAACGGATGGCAGATGTCAGAAATACTGGGAGAAAGTACGCCGTACAGGATGCAGCAGTTTATTGGTCGTGGAAGATGGAGTGCGAATGAATTAAGAGATGTATTACAGAAATATGTAAAGGAAAAAATTCAGGACGAAGCAGCAGTACTGGTTGTAGACGAAACGGGATTTCTGAAACAGGGAAAGATGTCGGCGGGAGTACAGAGACAGTACAGCGGAACAGCTGGAAGAATAGAAAACTGTCAGATAGGCGTATTCATGAACTATGCAGTAAATGATAAATTCTGCTGTATTGACAGAAAGCTGTATATTCCAAAACAATGGACTGACGATAAAGAACGGTGCAGTAAGGCAGGAATACCTGAAGAATATCAGTTCGAAACCAAAACGCAGATGGCACTTGAAATGATAAAACGTGCATATGAAAACGGAATACCATTTGAGTGGGCGACAGGAGATAGTGTATATGGAGCAGACAGCAGAATACAGAAGTATCTTGAAGAAAAAGACAAGAAATATATGTTTGCAGTATCAGGAAAGGAATATGTATGGATTGGTTTCAGACAATATTCAGTAAAAGAAATAAAAGGACATCTTGATGAAGAAAAATGGGTAAGAATCAGTACGGGAAACGGAACAAAAGGAGAAAAAGAATTTGAATGGCAGTATATGGAAGTAAACTGCAATATTGAAAATCACAGAAAATATCTGATATTCAGAAGAAATCTGACTGATCATTCGCAGATAAGAGGATATATTGCATACGGAAACTGTGAAACAAAAATGGAAGAGTTTGTAAAAACCGCAGGAATCAGATGGACAATAGAAATGAATTTTGCAGAAATGAAGAGAGAAACAGGGCTTGACCAGTACGAAGTAAGAAGTTATGACGGATGGCATAAGCATATCACATTATCTTGTCTGGCACATGCTTTTCTGACAGTATTAAGAGAACAGTTTGAGAATCTTCCTGATATGTCGATTACATATGAAAATACAATGGAAGATTTTAAAAAAAAGAGAAAATCAAAGTTGTAATAAGCAAAACGAAAATACGACGCATTATAGCTGATTTCGTATATACAACAACTTCTGATTTACTTTTCCAAATTCAATATATAAAATGGAAATCTAAGCATCAATTGATGGCTTCTGTCTGTCATTGAAAATCACACTTTTTACAACTGTAATACTAATCTAAAATCGAATTGCTGTAAACCATAGATAATAAGTAGTTATCCTGTGTTAATTTATAAATACCATTATATACCGATTTCATCTCAAAATTGACATATTTTTAATTTTTCATTCGTCACTACTAGACAAAAAGTTTGTTATAGTATATAATAAGATTACCTCCAATAAAGGAGTAACTACAATGTTAAATTTAACTTTACAAATTCAACTGTTTCTTGACTACTGCAAATCAAGAAAATTTTTAAATGATAAAACCATTAAAGCCTATAGAATTGATCTTAAACAGTTTGCTGAATGTACAGACAATGTGTTTTCCAAAGAGACCATTTGTCATTACATCAACACGCTACATGAACAATTCAAGCCTAAAACGGTAAAGCGAAAAATTGCTTCTGTGAAAGCATTTACTCATTATCTTTTGATTGAGGACGTAATTGAATCAATCCTTTCAACAAAATCGATGTTTCATTTAAAGAACCGATCATACTTCCTAAAACAATTCCACTCAATGTGATTAACAGTATACTTTCCCATGATTATGATTCTCTTTCTCGCTCTGAAACAGATTACCAGAAATGATGCACAGCTTGTGACATTGCTATTCTTGAAATACTTTTTGCAACTGGAGCCAGAGTATCTGAAATTTGCAATCTGACACCTTCATCTGTAGACTTGATCAATCACACCATCAAAATTTTCGGTAAAGGTTCTAAGGAACGCATGATTCAGATTGAAAATTCTGATGTTTTAAAGGCACTTCAAAACTATTATACACTGTTTCATGAAGACATAAAATCATGTGTTTTTTTCTTCGTCAACAAACTGCATCATCGCTTGTCCGAACAGTCTGTCCGTGAAATCATTTGTAAATATACCGCTATGACTGAGTACGATACACATATTACGCCACATATGTTCAGGCACTCTTTTGCGACCTTACTTCTCGACGAAAATGTTGATATTCGTTACATACAAAAACTATGGGGACACAGTTCCATCACAACCACACAGATTTACACTCATGTTGCTATGGCAAAGCAAAAAGAAATCCTTGATATGCAGCTTTATTCCAGAAGTTTTTTTCCTGCATCATAGCCCTTGCTTTCAG
>CAMWOX010000051.1 GCA_947175975.1 uncultured Ruminococcus sp. | reverse complement strand
GTTATACTGCAATCGTGAACGAAGAACTGACAAAAAGTACAGAAGTGGAAGCATTGATTGAACTGCGTGTGACACCCAAACGTGACTGTGGCTTTGATGATATTGCAAAAACAATCATGATGTATGATGAAGTCGAGAGTGTTTCGCTGATGTCTGGTATGTATGATCTGGCATTGACCGTCAAGGGAGAAAGCCTGAAAGATGTGGCTATGTTTGTCTCACAGAGATTATCTGCCATGGAGGGTGTCCTTGCCACAGCAACGCATTTTGTGCTGAAACGCTATAAAGAAAAAGGCATTCTGATTGAGGATGAAGAACAGGACGAAAGGAGTCTGATCTGGTAATGGATTATGAATCGATTCTATCAAAACGTGTCCAGAATATGAAACCATCCGGCATTCGGAAATTCTTTGATCTGGCTGCTACGATGGACGGTGTGATCAGTCTAGGTGTCGGTGAACCAGATTTTTCTACACCATGGAGCATCCGGAAAGAAGCCATTGATGTCCTGGAACGCCGTAAGATTGTCTATACTGCAAATTCCGGCATGATACAGCTCCGGGAATCCATAGCAAACTATCTGAATCAGAAAATACATGTAAACTATGATCCGGAACATGAGATTATTATTACAGTGGGCGGATCAGAAGCAATTGATATTGCAATCCGTGGGTTGGTGAATCCTGGTGATGAAGTATTGGTCGTAGAACCGAGTTTTGTCTGTTATGCACCGATTGTCGAGATGGCGAGTGGTATTCCTGTGCCGATTGCAACCAAAGAAGAGAATCAGTTTAAATTAACTGCACAGGAACTCCGGGAAAAGATCACAGACAAGACAAAATTATTGATTCTGCCGTTCCCGAATAATCCCACAGGGGCGATCATGACAAGAGAAGATCTGGAAGCAGTCGCAGAAGTTCTCAGAGAAACAGATATTATGATATTGTCAGATGAGATTTATTCTGAAATGACTTATGGAAGAAAACACTGTTCTATTGCAGAACTGGATGGTATGCAGGAACGGACGATCTTAGTAAACGGATTTTCCAAAGCATTTGCAATGACCGGGTGGAGATTGGGTTATTTGTGTGCGCCAGCTCCGGTTACACAGCAGCTTTTGAAGATTCATCAGTATATCATCATGAGTTCACCAACTGTCAGCCAGTATGCTGCAATTACAGCATTGGAATCCTGTGAACATGAAGTGGAACAGATGATAAAAGAATATAATATCCGCAGGCGGTACTTAGTAGAAGCATTCAACAGAATCGGCATGACCTGTTTTTCTCCGGAGGGTGCATTCTATGTATTTCCAAGTATTCAGTGTACCGGCATGAGCAGTGAAGAGTTCTGTGAAAAATTATTGGAAGAAGAAAAAGTAGCTGTCGTGCCTGGCAATGCATTCGGTGAAAGCGGGGAAGGCTTTGTGAGAGTGTCCTATGCATATTCCTTGAAGCATCTGATGCAGGCTGTCAGCAAAATCACAGAGTTTCTGGAAAGGCACAGAAAATGAAAATCAAATGCTGTGCGAAGATCAATCTTTCTCTGGATGTCACAGGTATCACGGAGAATAATTATCATACATTGGAAAGTATTTTTCAGCTCGTTTCTGTATATGATATAGTGAGCTTGTCTGTGGCGGATCTTGAAACAGAGGTGAACGGCGATGCCAGGAAACTTATGGAAGAATTATGGGGTGATCATAAAATTTTCCTGTTCTGTGACACGCCGGGCATTCCCTGCGATGAAAGAAATCTGGCATATCAAGCCGCTGAATTATTTTTACAGCATTCCGGCAAAAAGGCATTGGTCAAAATCCATTTAGAGAAATATATCCCGTCTGGGGCAGGTATGGGCGGAGGGAGTGCCGATGCCGCTGGCGTACTCTACGGACTGAATCAGTTATTGCATACAGGATATACCAATCAGGAATTAAGAGAACTGGGTGTACAGCTTGGCGCAGATGTGCCGTTCTTCCTGTTGGGCGGGACAGCATTTGCGGAGGGAATCGGGGAAAAATTAACAAGATTAAAGCCCTGGAATGCTTTGCCGCTGGTGATTGTCAAAGGCAATGAAAGTATCTCTACACCGGAGGCTTATCGTGCAGTTGACAGGCTTGTGAATCCAGTACATCCGGATACAAGACAGATGCTGCAAGCAGTTGAAAAGCAGGATCGGAATCTGCTATGCCGGAGCTGTGCAAATCTGTTTGAGTCTGCCATATCCTGTGAGGATGTCATCCGTGCAAAACAGATGCTCTTACAGCATGGTGCAGAATGTGCCGTGATGACAGGCAGCGGCTCGGCAGTGTTCGGTATTTTTGAAAATCAGGTATCTGCAAATACCTGCGCAGAATTATTAAAACAGGATTTCAGTTTTGTGCAGGCTTGTCAGACACAGGAATGTAATTTTGAAGGTCTGGAGGGTGTTTGCGCTTGTGGATAAAAAAGATATTAGCCTGTATGCTATGCAGTATATTCGTAGCATCAGGATTGTCGGAATTAAAACAGGATTCTTGGATCACATATGCAGAAGAACCGGAAGAAATTTCCGAGGAATTGACAGAAGAGTCTGAGAGAGGTGCGAATCTGCATCTTGGACAGTTTTCTAATTATATGGAATATGAAAACGCAGCGGCTTTCGGCAGATTATCTGCTGCTAATGAATCCAGTGCCGCAGAAGTCGTAGAAACACTGCCGGAATATTTTGACCTGCGTCAGCTTGGGCTTGTCAGTTCCGTGAAAAATCAGAAAAATACAGGTACTTGCTGGAGTTTTGCCGCAATCTGCTCTATCGAGACAGATCTGATTAAAAAATATCCCTGGATTAATCTCTCTGAGTGGCATCTTGCTTATTATACATATTCACAGAAATTCGGATTTCCGATACAGAGTGGTGACATGGGAGATGTGTTTCAGCAGGGTGGCAATTTCTATATGGTCAGTCCGATGCTCACAGGATGGCTTGGCCCTGTATCGGAGTCACTGTTTCCATTCGGTGATGAATCTGTACTTGATCCGGAAGCCGTTTGGAATGACTGGAAAGAAACAGCAGAGTTTCACGTTTCAGATGCCAGTGTTCTGACATATCATGTGGGCGGTGATACGTTCATGGATCAGCTCCAGGCTGTCAAACAGGCTGTCTATCAGGGACATGCTGTTTCGATGAGTTATTATAACAAGACTTCGTGCTACTATCCGGGGACTTATGGGTATTATTTCGACCAGGGAGAAAAAACAGGCGGAAATTATCATGCTGTTACGATTGTAGGATGGGATGATGCTTATTCTGCTGAGAATTTTAATACAAATCCGGGCATGGACGGCGCATGGCTTGTCAAGAACAGCTGGGGTCCGGACTGGGGCAATGACTACGGCTATTTCTGGATTTCCTATGTTGATCCTAGTATGGCGGAATTTTATTATCTGGAAACAGAATCCTTGCAGAGACATGATCAGATCTATCAACATGATGATTACGGCTACTGGACGGCGTTCTCTGTTGGTCAGACAGACAGAGTGGATTATATCTCAAATATTTTTACAGCAGAGAAAGATACTTATCTGACATCCGTCATGCTCTGCACACCAATGCCGGGAGAAAAATACACGATTCATGTATACCGAAATCTGGTAAAAGATACAAATCCGTCTTCCGGAACGGCATCCCCTGCCACAACCGGTGTCATGTCCACAGCAGGTTATCATGTGGTCGATCTGATGACACCGATCCAACTGTATGCAGGTGAAAAATTCGCTGTTGTTGTCAGATATTCCGGTAGCTCCGGTCAGCACATTGCTTGTGAAGCATATACAAAAAATACTGTTACAATGCCCAATGGTGCTGTGACGATCAGTGAGAATATGCTTTCAGAAGAAATGATTCTCCGAGATTTCAATCCAGGAGAGAGTTTTTACAGTGCAAACGGCAGAATCTGGCATGATATTTACGAGGAAGAGCCGATTGTCAGCAGTTATACAATGGAGGATGGAACGCAGATTTCGTCCTATACGCTGCTGGGGAATATCTGTCTGAGAGCGCTTACACAGGATGCAGGTGTGATTCTTTTCTCCGAGCAGAGCGATTCTCTCCCGGTCGGAGAGAGAATTTCCCTGATCAGTCCGGAACGTGGCGATATTTATTATAGTATGAATGGCAGTGAATATATGCTCTATACAGGGCCATTTGAAATGCCGGATGAAGATATTACCATTTCGGCTTATGCGGCAACAGAAGAAGAAACTTATCCTGTCTGTGAAAAAACATATCATGTGCAGGAAGCCATGCTGTCAAGTGTCCTGTATATTCAGGATGGTTATGTGTCCTATCTGCAATTTGAACCGCAAGGGCAGCATCAGTATGCGGTTCATTGTGATACTGCTGTGAATGTGGATCAGATCAGTCTGCTGCCGATGACAACCGGAACTGTTACTTGTGGAGAACTGGAATTGTTCTCAGGAATGAAAACAGAGTTTGATATTACAGATCAGTATAAATTAACACTGCATGTTTCACAGGATGGTATGCAGGATACGGATTATGTGATTTATTTACAGGATGCTATGCTTGGGGATGTGAATGCAGATGGCGTGATCAACGCAAAAGATGCCTCTGCTGTTCTGTTGTATGCTGCGATGTGGAACACAGGAGAAATACTGGAGCAGGATGCGGACTGGCTGAATCTTGCAGATTATAACCAGGATGGAAAAATCAATGCAAATGATGCCGCTGAAATTTTAATCTATGCGGCAAAGTATGGTGTAGGAGCTGAAGATTAAGGAGATTCTATGCGATTTTAACGGAAGGATTTAGGATTTATGATAAGTTACTACTTCACGGGCGATAAAATATTGTTTCTGGTTGCGGCAGTGGTCAGCTTTGGGTTGACGCTGGGGGGAATTTTGGGATTTTCCAGATTTCTCCCAAAGGATCACGGACGGGAATTTGCTGTCAATGGTTCGCTGTCGAAAGGCAAGGCGAGAGGGGCGGGACTGATTCTGATTCTGGCATTGGTTGTTTCCGGTGTCATCTGTCTGCCATTAAATATCGAGTATATTATTTATCTGGCTGCTTTATTTGTTGAAATGATGAGCGGCTATCTGGATGATGCCGCCGAAACACCCTGGGGAGAACTCAAAAAAGGCTTGATTGATCTTGTTGTTGCCGCAGGTGTTTCTTTCACGGTCTATTATTTTCATGGCGGAACAGTTTTGCTGCCAATTCTGGGACTGCATCTGACAATTCCTGCACCGGTCTATATTATTCTGGGAATTATTCTGATTTGGGCGAGCATCAATGTCACGAACTGTGCTGACGGCGTGGACGGCTTGTGTGCAAGCTTATCCATTGTTACGCTGGTGAGTGCATTTGCTCTGATGCAGATTATGGAGAGTGTCTTTTGGGAATCCGGTGCATTGCTGATCTGGATGGCGATCTTCATGCTGATTGCCTATCTCTGGTTTAATTGCTCTCCGAGCAGTATTCTGATGGGGGATGCCGGGTCGAGATCAATCGGCTTGCTGATTGCCGTAGCATTCATGCTGACCGGAATGCCGTTTTTATTTATTCCGTGTGCATTGATACTGATTTTAGACGGCGGTCTGGGTCTTGTCAAATTAACGATTCTGAGAGTGACCAAATCCAAAACTTTCATGAAAAACATCCGGACACCTCTGCATGATCATGCAAGAAAGAATAAAAACTGGAGCGATACGCAGGTTGTTATTCGGTTTGTACTGCTCCAGATTCTGATTTCTGTTGGGACTTTCATGCTTGTGGATCAGCTGTCAGTTTTGTGATGCTGTCTGCAATTTCTTTGAAAACAGGTGCGGCGGCATCATTGCCATAGCCACCATCCTCCACAAGGACAGTCACAGCATATGTCGGATCATCAATCGGAAAATAGCCTGTGATCCAGGCATGACAGTATTCATGTCCGTTTTCGTCATAGCGTCCGGTCTGTGCTGTAGAAGTTTTTGCGGCGGCGAAGACTGTTTCAGGAACAGCATTAGAATTTGGATTTTCATTGATTGCTGAAATCATCATATCTTGCAGATAATAAGCTGCATTGCGTTTCAAAGCTTTTGCATACATGGGAGAACGTTCGTTTTCTATATTATTATTAGTAATTATGCCTCTTACAAGTCTTGCAAGGGGCATATTTCCATCATTGGCAATGCCGCAGGTCATTTGTGTGATCTGGAGTGGTGTTGCTGTCAGTAATCCCTGCCCGAAACAAAAATTTGCCATTTCTGCCGGCAGTGCCAGATCCCGGATTCCTGGAAGTGAACCACTTGCGGAAATGATGCTTCTGGAAAGAACAATCTGCCTGCCAAATCCAAGATCCTGTGCTGTTTCACGCATGAGTGCAGGCTGTAATAATCGGCTTAACTGTACAAAATAGGTATTGCAGGAGTAGATCATGGCATCTTTCATGGTTAATTTTCCATGTCCGTTCAGATCATGACAACGGAAAATCTGATTTTTAATTTCCGTACTGCCTGTACATTCTGCTGTGAAATTTTTTAAGTGCTGTGTATAAGCTGTTGCACAGGTCACGAGTTTAAAAATTGATCCTACGTTATAGGCGTACAGACAGCGGTTAATCAAAGGTGAATCCGAATTGCTGAGTGCTTCTCCGATTGCATCCGGTGCATAATCCGGAAAGCTCGCCATTGCCAGGACATCCCCGGAATGGATATCCATCACAACAATTGCGCCTTTTTCGATTTCCTGTGCTTCGCATATTTTCTGGATTTCCTGATCCAATGTTGTGACAACACCGGCATTTTTGTTTTCCGCCTGGGAAATCAGTTTTTCTGCACCAGGCAGTATCTGCCGCATCGCATCCACTGTATAAGTTACGCTGATGGTATCCTGCTTCTGCCGGAGAATCTCATCATAATCAGACTCCAGACCAGTGATCCCTGTATGTTCCAGTGTATAGCCAATCACATGCGGAGCGAGTGTATTCTGAGAATAGCGTTTCGGTACTTTCAGAATGGTAATATCCGGATGTTGCAGATCCTGTGTGTCTATTTCACAGCAGAACGGCATGTGATCCTGAATCGCATTCAGGATTGGTGTGATTTCTTTCGTATGCGGGAACAGAACGGCAAGCGATTCCTGTGTCGGGTTGACAAACGCATAATAACTGGATTCCTGATTCACAAGGGGTTGCAGATTTCTGTCATAGATCATCCCTTCTGCACATCCGGCTGTTACGGTCAGTTGATTTTGTTGCAGAGCTGTTTGTGCGTAACTGCCGTTCTTCATGTAAAAAGCCAGATTTGCTACCAGGACAGCATTGCCGATTACCAGGGCAGCACCTAGAGCTGTAATTCTTTTGGTATGCATAGAAAAATCCTCCCATACAAGTCATGTTTTCAGTATGGGAGAATTTTTTTGGTCTATGCAGTTAAGACCAGATTGCAGTCCGGAATCGTTTCCAGAAGTTTTCTACCTGAGGAAATACCTCCTGAACGATCTGTCTGATAGAATTTCCATGCCAGCACACAAGCAGTTCATTTGTTTTTTTCTGATATTGCAAAGGCTCGGCAACAGACTGTTGATAATAGATGAAATAGTCGCTTTCAGTATACTGCATGTATTTTAAACAATCTTTCCGAAAGATCTGTGCTTCGGACGGATAATTATTTTTCTTCTGGAATGTGAATTTGATGACATAATCCGGGAATGTTTTCCAGGGCTGTTCCCATTTTGAGAATTTTTGCAAGGCGATTTCTTTGGCTTTTTCAATATTGATTTCATCTCCCATGGGAATGTAGTACAGATGATAATCTTCGCCATTGGTTCTTTTATGACTTTCGGGATTCAGAATTGTTTGTTTCAGAACAGACAGATACAATGCAATAGAATCCCAGCCATGTGTTTTTTCGGGATTGATTTTGTCCGCCTGGTATACCCAGTGGTTGACGTAATTTCCATGACTGATTGTAATCACAGCAATATTCTGGTAATTACCGATTTGCATAAAAATCCCCCTATGCTTCTAATAAGATTGTAAAAGGGCCATCATTGCAGAGTCGTACTTGCATGTCTGCCCCGAATATACCATGCTGAACGGATCTGACTTCCGGTCGGAGAAGTTCCATAAAATATGCATAGAGATGCTCGGCAAGTTCCGGATTTCCGGCATTAGTAAATCCAGGTCTGTTGGATTTGCAGTCAGCGTAGAGTGTGAATTGGGAAATTACCAGAATTTCGCCGTCGACATCCTTGATAGAAAGATTTGTCTTGCCGTCGGAATCTGCAAAAATTCGGAGTTTGATTAATTTTCTGGCTAATTTTTCGGCTGTCTGTTCTGTGTCGTCTTTTCCGACCCCCAGGAGAACAAGATAGCCTTTCTGAATTTGTCCGATGATGTTATGATCTACAGAAACGGATGCCTCTGTGACTCTCTGTACTACAAGTCTCATAGAAATTTTCCCTTCATAGAGAATTTTTTTAAAATTATTTTTATTATAACATGATTTCCGGAAAAATGCAAGTAGTTTTGCAAAATTTGTGAAAGACAAAATAATTGCTGATTTTGGTCTTGCATTTCTGAAAAAAGTATAGTATAATAAAATTGTGATTGATAGTTTTAAGAAAGGATTGAGAATTATGCCACATATCAGTATTAAAATGCTCAAGGGCAGAACAGAGGAACAAAAACAGCTTGCCGCTGAAACATTAGCGGCGGCATTAGTAGAAACAATTGGTTGTTCACCGTCACATGTATCTGTTTCAGTAGAAGACTTCACGCCGGAGGAATGGCAAGAACAGTATAAAATCGAAATTACAGAGAATCAGCAGAATTTAGTGATTCAACCTGATTACCAGCCAGAGGATGTGTTGTAATTATGAGTATCATATTGGCATCTGGTTCACCCAGAAGACAGGAATTATTGCAGCTTATCACAGATGATTTTGAATTGTGTCCATTATCTGTGGATGAGACAATTCCCGAGGGAATGCCGGTGGAAGTAGTGGCGGTGTTTCTTGCAGACAAGAAAGCAAAAGCTGGAGCTGACCTGTTTCCGGATCAGATCGTGATCGGCTGTGATACAGTGGTTGTTCTGGATGATGCAATTATGGGCAAGCCGAAAGAT
Organism: uncultured Ruminococcus sp.; assembly: GCA_947175975.1. Classification (GTDB taxonomy): domain Bacteria; phylum Bacillota; class Clostridia; order Oscillospirales; family Ruminococcaceae; genus UBA3855. The sequence goes on along the minus strand of CAMWOX010000051.1, from coordinate 438 downwards.
CGGGAGGATGCATTTGCAATGCTGCGGAAGCTTTCCGGAAAAACGCATACGGTTATGACAGGTGTGGCTTTGTATTATGGAACAAAGTCAAGCGTGTTCACAGTAGAAACAAATGTGACGTTCTATGAGCTGTCAGATGCAGAAATCAATGCCTATCTGGAGACCGGAGAACCGTTTGATAAAGCCGGAGCGTATGGTATTCAGGGAAAAGGTTCACTGCTTGTGAGACATATTGAGGGAGATTATTTCAATGTTGTAGGCTTGCCAGTAGCGGCTTTGTCCAGAAATCTGAAACAGTTTGAAAATGCGGTGAAAAAGCCAAGGGTTCTGTTTCACAGACCGACAGGGGAAATTTTTTCAGAAAATAATTGACTTTCCGGGGAAAATCTGTTATACTGATAGATATAGAATTTTTGAAATTTTGAGATGATTGTTTAC
>CAMWOX010000050.1 GCA_947175975.1 uncultured Ruminococcus sp. | reverse complement strand
CATCACTTGCAGGAATTCTACAACAATCTCCGTGAGGAAGGCATCAAACAGGTCGGAGCTTATGCTACTACGGACAAACTCAGAGACATCATGAAGGAAAAGAAACTCACCCAGAAGAAGCTTGCTGAGCTGTCAGATGTGTCTTCTACAACCATTAGTGTTGCCTGTAAATCCGGAGGACATATCAGTATCGAGTCAGCTCAGAAAATCGCCAAAGGACTGAAAATGTCTGTGAAGAGAGTATTCAAGGTACATCAGGAAACAGGGACTCTCTCGGCAAAGACCATTCTACATCACCACAGACTGATCAGCTCCATCCTGGCACAAGCTACCAGAGACAGAATCGTTCCGTTCAATGTAGCTGACAGGAACTACATGAAAGCTCCCAAGCAGGAACACAAAGAAGCCGCCTTCCTCGATGATGAACAGGCAAGACATGTTCTGGAACTGCTGAACAATGTCCCTATTAAATGGAAAACCATCATGTACTTACTCATCTTCAGCGGGATTCGTCGTGGTGAACTTCTGGGGCTGGAATGGAACGACATCGACTTCGACAATAAGGTTATCCACATCAGAAGAACCAGTCAGTATGTCCAGGATATGGGGATTATTACCAAGTCTCCGAAAAATGATACATCTTCCCGTACGATCAAACTTTCCGAAATGATGTTCGACCAGCTCCGTGAATATCAGCAGTATTGGCAAAATTTGCGTAAAGACCTGGGTGATGACTGGCAGAACATGATCGAAATTACACTCGCTGACGGGAAGACACAGACTGTAATTAACGACCGCTTATTTATCAAGGACGATTCCACACCCATGAATCCTGACAGCGTTACCGACTGGACAAGCAAGTTCGTTAAACGCAACAATCTCCCTCACTTTACACCGCACTCTCTGAGACATACACACGCCACGCTCTTGATTGCTGAAGGTGTCAGTATCCCGACCTTATCACGCCGTCTGGGAAATTCCAGTATCTCCACGACCAGCAAGATTTATGTTCATGCCATTCAGTCTGCTGATGAAATTGCATCTAATGTGATTGAAGGCAAGCTCAATCCCCGTAAGAAGAAGGATTCCGATTCCTGACAGCGTGAAGGCTCCCATAAAAAGGAGCCTTCTTTTTTATCCATATTACAACAACTGGTTCATAGGTTGCAGTATCGATTCATACATTTTCATCCCCGTAACGGAAATATAACGGAAATATTCTGAATTTTTATCTAAAAAACAGCTGCACAAAAATAAAGTAGTCCATGTTTATTACTAAACATGGACTAAATTTGTGGTTGCGGGAGCTGGATTTGAACCAACGACCTTCGGGTTATGAGCTTTGCGTCCCAAGTGTTGCCCAATGTTGCAGAATGTTATATAGTACGCAAAATAGGGTTTTATACATATTTTTTAATGTTGTGCGATAAAAATAAATGCTTCAAATTGATGTACAAACTGATGTCAATTGCAGTATTTGATGTATGGTTTTGTTTCTCTTCCGGGAGACAATTTCAGCAACATTTACATCATTACTTTACATGACTTGCCACAGAAAGCAATTCCATATTCCAGAATCTTTTGATACCCTTCATTTACCAGACCGGCTTCATACTGCTTTTCTTCAATCTAGTTAAGAGCGTGTTGACATTTATTTCTTCTTTAATATACTAATCTCAAAGCAGACTAATCCAGAAATTGCTACTAAAAATTTTCTGCACTTTGTATACAGCAACTTTTTTAAAGATATTTATTTTTCCATTCCTGCTTAATTTGATACAGCCCTATATTTTTCTCATAGTGTATAACTTCAAGAAAGAATTTTGTTCTGTCTGTTCTGAATGTAAATACATTTCTTTTCATAGGAACATACTCTTTGGTCAGAATCAATTTCCTGTATATCTGATAGAATATTTTATTCAATTCTTCTTCATTGAGCATATCTTGTTCCGCCAAGGTATAGCAGTCTTTCAGAGATTTATCTGGAAATCTGACATAAAATTTCATTTCATAGGCTGTTTTTTCTAATTCACAAAACAGCAGTATTTCCAAAGCATTTGTTGGAATAATATCTGCAAGCAGAGAATAGATTTCTTGTTCTATAGTCATTTCTATGCCTCCTTTGGTAACAGAATCCTGTCAAAGCGTTCGTCAGTAGTTTCATTTCTGAATCTCAGTATTGTAGAAACGAGATTTCCATCCTCATCATACTTTGAAACTGCCGCAAGTAAACTGCACATCTCACTATTTTCCGCTATATCCTGTAATTCCTGCTGAATATCATTTATCATTTCATCATTCAAAATATCTTTGAGAGAATCCAAAATTGCAGTCGAGCCTTCATTATTATCAAAAATGAATGTTTTTTTCACTCCATCAATGACAACAGATATATTTAATTGGGAGGGTCTTTCTGTTCCGTCATCGTAGATGAGTTCCCCCTGCAAATCTGCTTCTTTCCCCTGTTCGATTGCTTTCCGAATTTCATTTTCCATAACTTTATAAGGTCCTAGATTGAGAGCATTTCTCATGGATGTTAAGTTTTCAATACCAGATGAGCCACCAAAAATCCTTGCAATCAGATGTCCACCCTGATCGTCAGGAAGGCGACTTTCTCCACCAACACTTTGCTGGGCTTCTGCATTGCGTTTATTGTCGGCTGTGAGTCGATTTAGAGTCCCATAAAATTTAATAATATTTCCATTTTTATCTGTTTTATAGGTAAATCCATTCATGATATATACTATATTTGGCAGAAGCCTTCCATTTAAAAGAATTTGTTTTCCGGTATCATCTGTCTCTGCACCCATCTTTTCTTTATAGCATAATTCTTCCGGCATTCCGGTTAATGACTCCGGCTGAAACTTTTCAGACAACTCTTTAAATGCCGAAAAATCAAGTGTTTCTGGCATTTTTGTCATTGTCTCTAATCCAGGGATTTCAGAAAATTCTTTAAATGTTAAAAAATTAAATATTTCCGGCATTCTAGTCAACTCCTCCAATTTAGAATTTTTCAAAAGTTCTTCAAATACCGAAAAATCAAGTTTTTCCGGCATCTGTTTGAAAATACTGTCTGTTCTGTTTACAACATTCAAAAGAATATCATCTGAAAATGTTGCCAGCATATCTTTTGTAATCAGAATTTCTGAACCTGCATCATATATGTTTTGCATCATAAAAAGAATATTATTAGAATAATTTTTGTCTGAATCTTTATCAATAAATAAGTTTACATTTTCGGTAACTGTTTTGACGAATTTTCCTGCAACATCCAGTTCCGGATTTCCTGTCAAGCATCCTATTATTTGTATGCTGTTTCCAACCAGTACACCAATTATTTTCACGGGCTGTTTTTCCAGAACGTTAGGTTCTTCTATGATATAAACAATAGTTTTTCCAAGTTCAAAACTACTTCTTAGTAGTTCTTCCTGCGGAGCAACAGTTTCAAGATTTTCTGTTTTTGCAAATAAACCAATCATGGGACGGTCAGCTCCTTAGTTTAGCTTCCTTAAATTAATGCGTTCTGTATATCGCTGAAACAGGTTTTGAGGATACTCTTTGCTCATTCTTCTTACTTCATCTATCGTCCAAATCATTAAATTACGAACAAATTGAATCAATATTTTGTCAGAATATCCAATATCTGCTTTGATTTTTCTATCCAGAAATGTGATGCCTTTTTCTGTATCTTTCTCTGAATTAAGATAATCTGATACTTTTCTGCCCTCAAACAAGTTATAGACAGTTTCCTTCATTTCTTCTTCTGAAAGAACATGACCATTCAAAACAGAATGCAATGTATTTTCTGTATTTTCAGCAATATGCATATTTCTTATCCATTCTCGGATAACATCAGCATCTTCACCAGAAATCTCATAATTGCTACTAATACCGAATACTTTCTGCAAAAACTGACTGATTAACTGTTCATGTGTTTTCCGTTGATATTTCAGCGGATGCTCATCTGTGAATTTTTCAAACTGACAAAGAACTGCTTCTGCCCAGTCATTTTGATATATGGCAGCAACCCCACAGGATAATCTTGCTAACTCTGTAATTTGATTTTCATTTAATGCCATTGCTGTGCCAATAACAGAACGGTCAGTCTCATCCGGAAGTCGAAAAGCAATTTTAGTATTGGTATTTCTAATCACTGCTTCATCCAGAAGTTCGGGAGCTTGGTCGGCGATAATAAATCCTTCTCCATATGTTCGCATTTCAGCAATAGAATTTGTCAGCATTTCAACAGATTTTCCTTGAAGATTAGAGCCTTCCTGTACTTGTGAAGAAGATGTCCGGCGAAGAAGATTATGTGCTTCTTCAATAACTGTCACATGAAGAAGAGAATGATTCATCTGATCAAGATGAATTCGATATTCCTGTAGCTTCATGATAAGGATTCCCATCAACAGAGATTTTGTTTCACTTGACCCTACTCTGCTCAGGTCAACAATAACACGATTTTCAAATAATTCCTGATTAGAAAGTTCGTGACCGGAACAAAAAATCAAACCATTGATGCCGTTTGTTAAAGAATGTATTCTAGTAATTAATGCGCCTGCATAATCGCTTTTAGTATCACCTGAATATAGCGACTGGTTCATTACTTTTGGAAGAGTCTGAATCAAATTCGAGAACGTGGGAAATATTCTCGGTTCACATCGGGAATGTAAAAGATTCCATCCGACACTTTCATAACTTTGCTCAATTGCATCTTTGAGAACAGCGGGCATTGCCGCATACATAGGCCAGCAGGCATTGAAAATTTCCACTAGCCTGTCAATATGTTCCAGAACATGTATCCCTTCTGGAAATGAAAATGGATTTGTACAAAGAAGATCTGATTTTTCAATATTTGTTCCATATACCTTACATTTTCCGCCAAATACTTTTTTGTATTCTCCTTTAGCAGGTTCAATCACAAGAAAATTTTTTCCTTCCTGACATAAAAGACTAAGTATCTGATAAACTGCATTTGATTTACCTGTTCCAGTAGAACCAGTTACAAATACATGAGATGTAAGACTGTTTACATCAAGTGTAACGTTCCTAGGTTCTGTATGATGCATATGAGAAATTTTCCCAATTGTAATTTCTCTTGTATTGGAAAAATGTTCCGTAATATTTCTGAATTTCTGCACTTCCCGTCCAAATGCTGTACTTTCCAAAACCGGAATACCGCTGACAGACCTTCTGGGGAAATTTAATGCTTTAGCAAGTTCTTTTCCTGATAACACAGCGGAAGGTGTGGCAAGCGTAGGATACATCAGCCATTCAGAATTCAAATTATTTTTTAATCCAAACACAGGATGCTGAAGATTCCGGACACTTTCAAGGATTGTTCTGGTTTCTGCTGGTTTTTCCTCACCATCGAACAGAGCAACGACAGAACGCATCATAAAAGATTCTTCTCCCTGTGTCAAAGCAAGGTACATATGTGCTACATTATTAGCAATAATATGACTTTCGGATATGATGTATGCAGCAAATTCCCACATTCCAAGTGCAGCACTCTCTTCAACTCGTTTTATCTGCGTTTCAATTAATTCCAGCGTATGCTGTACTCCATAATTTACATAATTTTGTGTCAGACTGTCATTCATTCCCATCTGCACATTAACGCTGGAAGAACGTGCAAACTGTACGCCAAAATTAGCAGATGCCTGAACTCCGACATGAAACGAGAACTGCGCTCCGATGCCTGTTCCAAGATTTACCCCTGCATCTGCCGATGAAGAAACTGCATGGGAAGTTGTATAAGTATAATTTGTTTGCCATGATGCAAACGGAGCAAGCGAAGAATATAATTCAAATAGTCTGTTTTTCTTTTCCAGCTGGTGACAAACTGGCTGTGCAAGTAAGACAATTGTATACTCTTCTTTATGATTAGCAGGTACAATACCATCCAGCAGTTTCTCCATGCTCTGACTAATAAAATTCTCAGATTTTTCTGAAGCAAGATTAGAAACAATCGCTACAGATTTAGAATTTTTTCCCTCTTTCAGACAAGCTGGAATCCCAATTCCAAAACTGTCACGTTTTCCCTGATTTGTTATGATTTCTGCACCCGGAAAATTTCCTTGTACAGCATTTTCCAATCTTTTGATATATGTTGCAGCTCTGGCAGGGTCAGGCTGTTTTTCATCGGTATTCACAACTGCCATTGTTACATGACATGCTTCAGTAGTTCTGTGATAAATCAATGCAATATTGCACTCTTCCTCATTTAATACCTGATAGACATTACTTAGCTTATCCAGATTTTTTTCCTCAGCCTCAACAACCCATTTTTGAATGTCAAAGTAACGTATTCTGTTCGTATCATCAAAATTGTGAACACCAATATTGACAGGCAAGTAATTTCTGCCAAGCTGTTCCAAGTATGCCTGATGTACTTCAACCCCGACAGCACCAAGATTCTTTCTGATGGTTTCACTCGCTTCAAATCCTGTCATATTTGGCTTCCGTGTAAGATAATTCTGCCTTTTCTTTTCTATTTCTTCCATCTGCACTGGACTCAGAACAGAGACAGCAGTCAGTTTGTCAGCAGTTTTTCTGGCAGCATTTATTTTTTTCCGTCGAAGATAATCATTCACATCTGCAATTATACCCACAAAATCAACCTCTTAATTTTCTTTCTAATTTTTCCAGATAATCTGCAATCCAATTTTTGAGTTTTGGTAAAAACTCATCAATCTCTTCAACCTTTTCTTTTGTGTTTCCGTTCCAGCTTTCCTCAAGTGCCTGTACCATGGTATACCCATAGAATGCTATCATCGAAGCAACCTTATTCCGGTTGTCGATTAATTTGCCGGACTGTCCGGTATAGCCGCCTGAAGAACTCAGGGTTTCTTTTAAACGGTCTCCATATGTCATATCAAATGGATTAATCAAAGTCCAGAAAGATTTCTTAGACTCTATGACAGTTACAATTTCATTAACATTATCCTGAGATAAATTTGTATTATAAATCTGACCAAGTTTGCTCAGCATATTTTTGATTCTATTATTAGCTGAAATAATATTAATAAAAGGAATTTTATCCCAGAATCCCTCCTTTGCTGCCTGTACATATTCACAAATCATCTTTTCTGCTGCTTCCCTTTTCTGTTCCTGACTGACTCTCTGAGCAGCTATAAAACTCTCTTTCAGATACTTCGGCATTTTTTCTACGGTCAATTCTACTAAATCTTTTAATCCAAAAGCAGGAATAGAATAATTTCGCATTTCAAAATCCTTTGCACATACCTGTACGATTTCGATATCCTGCATTCCCATAGAGAGATTGATTTTCCTGATTTCATCTTCAAAAGCTTTAACTTGTTCTTCAGCGGCAGTACATTGTGTCAGTACTATAATAAACGGAACTCCACAGTCATGCAGTTTTTTGATAAATTCCAGTTCCTTACCTTGATATCTCTTGCTTCCAGAATTGATACAGTACCAGATTGCATGAATTGTATTATATTCATCATTAGACTTTGCTTTCTCAGCAATTGTATTCTGTATATCATGAATAGATTTTTCTGTTTTCTCGGCATTCAGCTCCAAGCCAACCGTATCCCAAATTTTAATAGGAACCTCCTCACTTGAATACATATCCATGTGTTCTGTGACAGGCTTTCCAGAGCCGGTTTTCGCATACTCGTCACCAAATATTGCATTTATCAGTGTACTTTTTCCTACCCCAGTAATGCCAGCTACAATAATATTTACTAAGCGAAGTTTATCTGAATCAAGCTGTTCCTGAAGTCTGTTTTTTTCCTGTTCATTTGTATAATTACCCATCATACATACTCCTTTAAATATATAATTAATTTTTTCTTCTTCTGAGTTCTTCACGAATTCTCCGTGTCATCAGTTCATTGTCCTGCAAATCCATATTGGAGGATTTATCAATAACATTCATCAGAATTTCAAGATACATTTCTCCGGCAGTCTGCACATAACTTGTAGCAACGCCTGCACTTAATATCGGCAGTACCATAAAAGGTGTTGCAATCAGACCAACTACAAAATTGATAAATATATCTTCCGCAAATGATGAAACAGTGTGAATCCCAAAAATATAAGTTAAATCTGAAATCATTTTGATGCATATACCATGTACAAATGGAATGCATCCACCCGGCAGAAAACCAATTTTCATAGCTACATCTGCATGTCTTTCCACACATTGTATACCTTTTCTGTGCAGTTCTTGAATATACTGATTTCTAGATTCTGTCAGAACATCCAGTTTTGATTCCAGAATCTGTATTTTTCGCTGATTATAGTTCTGAATACTGATTTGCAAAAGTTGTTCTTTCCCATATGCAGATATACTGTGTCCACCTCTGAATTCATAGTTTTTTGCAAGAATCCTGACTACAGATACTTCCGGAAAAAACTCCCGCAGCTGTCTTTCAAATTCAGTTCCTGCATCTGAATAACATTGTGTCAATACCAATATAAAAGGAATTTCGTAATTCTGGGATAAATCTTTTATTAGATTTGCTTCATAACATTCAAATCGTTTACAATAAGAACCAATACAAAACCATACAATTGTAATATCGTTCTCTGAAGCACGTTGGGTTGATGCTAAAATGCTCTTTGTCTGCATCAGGGTCTGCTTAGTAATCTGAGTATCGATTTCTAATCCGACAGTATCATATAGCTTTATCTGATACTCTTTCATCCTTCCGGAATATTCTTCTGGAATGTATATTTTTTTAGAATAGATATGATTTTCTTTAGTGATAGCCTGTCCTGTACCTGTTTCGGCTACCTCTTCTTCCATTAGTGCATTAATTAAAGTGCTTTTCCCTGTACCTGTTTTTCCCATAATTATAATATTCACATTGATCATTAGCTTTCTCCTTCCCTTAGATAATTTAAAATCTGTTCTATACCATAAGGTGGAACTATACCACCTCTGGTAACATATTCCTTTGCCAAAACAGGAATGACGTTTATATTTTTTAATATTTTACTAATCTCTACAGAAGAATCGTTAATACATTGAGTCATAATAACTGCAACTTTAACATTTGGAAAATTGTTTCGCACCTGATTGAGAAGCTTTATTTCTTCCGGTTCAATTCTGTTCGATGACAAGCAGTATAAAAATCCTGAAATTTTTTCTGATTTTCCAAGATTCAATATCATAATTTTTGCTTTATCAATACTACCATTTTTAAATTCAATACCATCAATTTCGTACCATTCAGGTGAATTTTTTGATTGATAAAGAATATATCCATTTTTTACAATTGAATGGTACTCACTGACATGCAAATTTTCCTGAATTGCTTCAATCAAAGTGGATTTTCCAGAATTGATTTTACCTGCCACTACAAAACGAAATACTTTCTGTAACTGTGTGCTGTGGTATAGATTGTGTCTGTAGTTTAGATTGCGGCTGAGATTTAGGAGAAGGCGGGGGATTGTGCTGTGAACTAGACTGTGAGTGCGGTTTAGGTTTGGGCTGAGATTTAGAAGAAAATTGGGTTCTGTACTGCGAACTAGGCTGCGATTGCGTTTTGGGTGGAACAGTTTGTGATTGCTGTAAACATTTCTTTGAATTATATTTACAGCTAATATTTGCTTCCTTAAAATATTGATTTATCGTATTTAAAATAATATTATATTCATCCTCTGTACCTTCAAATATCAAGTCCACTCCCCTGTTACACTGATTATAGC
>CAMWOX010000049.1 GCA_947175975.1 uncultured Ruminococcus sp. | reverse complement strand
CGAGATCAACACTGCCGGACGTGCAGAAATCTATGATTTTATTCCGTCTGATACTTACAAGGGAGCAGTGGAGATTCCGGCACAGCTGGATGGGTGTGATGTCGGTTATATTGGCAATGCCGCATTTATGAATGCCACAGGGATTACTAGTGTGACAATTCCGGCAACTGTCACGGATATTGGCAATTCTGTATTTTTCGGCTGTACCAGTCTGGAAAAATTCAATGTCCAGTCAGGAAATACTTATCTGAGTATTGCAGATGATGGTGTTTTATATGCCGATGAGGGAAAATTTCTGGTGGCATACCCGGCGGCAAAGGCAGGAGAAAGCTATACGATTCCGGATGCTGTGGATGAGATTGCACCGGGCTGTTTCGGTTTTGCACAGAATCTGAAAGAAATGACAATCCCAGCCCATGTGAATTTTGTGGATTCCTGGTGCTTTTCCTATTCTAATCTTGAAAAAGTCAGCATTGCCAGTGCCAATCTGGATGAATATGCATTTGCTTACTGCGAAAAATTATCCGGATTGGAATTGCAGTCCGGTGTAGAGACTGTTTCAGATGCTGCATTCAGTAATTGTCCTGCGTTGGAACAGGTCACACTTCCGGATACGCTTACTAAGATCGGACAGTATGCATTCTGTGGAACAGCTATGAAAAGCATCACAATTCCGGCGAATGTCAATGAGATCAGCTATGGTGCATTTGGCTACAATGCTGATATGTTCGCAATTTCTGATTTTACAGTCTATGGCTATCCGGGAACGGCAGGACAGACTTACTGTACAGAAGAAGATCCAGAGAATGATTATAAAAATGATTTCACATTCGTAGATCTGAGTGAAGCACTGGAAACAACAGCTGAAAATCTGGATGTTGTGCAAAATTCTGATCCTGATGCAGAATCAAATGCTGAACCGGATAAAACTATTCCCGAAACAGTCCCAGATGAAGATCTCACAGATCTGATCGGGGTAGAAGTAAAAGACAATCAGTTTTTAAGAATTTTGCTGGCAACCGTTGGCGGCATTGCATTGATTCTGGCAATTGCACTTGTGGTACTGGCAGTGAAGAAACCCAAGAATCAGAAGAAACATCATGAAGAAGAATGATTTCAGTTTATCAGATCTGTTAAAACTGATCGTAAGTCTTGTCATATTGCCTGTGATGCAGGCAGTTCCAGCAGATGCCGAAGGCGTAATTTCCGTGCCGAACGGTTATTCTGAAGACGGCTTATGGCTCTATAATGATTATGGAGACGGGACAGTTTCTGTCAACTGCCAGGACAATACAATTACAGAAGCAGAAATTCCGGCACAGATTGATGGTCATGTAATCACGATGGTGGAAGTAGACTGTTTTAAAGATAATCCCAATCTGAAAAAAGTAACACTTCCGGATACGATCACAGTTATTGAAGATTATGCATTTTATCAATGCTACGGACTGGAAGAAATCAATATTCCCCAGAGTGTGGAAAAAATTGGATTTCAGGCATTCTACGGCTGTGCGTTGACAGAAGTAAATATTCCAGCAGGTGTGACCGAAATTGAGGGCTTTGCATTCGAGGGATGCAATTCTCTTCAGGCAGTCCATGTGGCACAAGCCAATCAGAATTATCTGGATCAGGACGGCATTTTATTTAATCATGACAAGACAGAATTAATTTTATATCCCAGTGCAAAGGCAGATACCAGCTATACTGTTCCGGCAGGCTGTACGAAACTGGAAAGCTATGCATTCATGGCGAACCAGTCTTTACAACAGATTGACATCAGTGCCGTTCAGGAAATGGGTGAAGATGTATTCTATTACTGCACCAGTCTGCAAGAAATCACAATTCCGGACGGGATTACGGAGCTGAAAGGCTCAGCGTTCGGCAACTGCACGACATTGAAGAAGATCATACTCCCAGAGGGAATTACTAACCTGGGATCAGGCTGTTTCTATAACTGTGTCATGCTGGAAGAAATTCAGCTTCCAGAATCACTTACTGGTATGAATGATTATGCATTTTTTAACTGCGGCTCGCTCCGGAGTCTGAAAATCCCAGAAAATGTAACTACTATCGGTGATTATGCAATGGGCTGGTATTACGGTGATGAGGATGAACTGAAACGACTGCCGGATTTCGAAATTGATGCGGATAACGGCACAACGGCGTTTGAGTATGCTGCCAAAAACAGCATTAAGTGTACTGGTGGTATCACGCAGGGAGTTGTTTTTGTCTATATTATGCTCGGTGTGGTTGCACTTGTGATTCTTGCCGTGATTGGTCTGGTGATCATGCAAAAACGTTATAAGAAACAGCATGAATTGGATTAAAAATTCAGGACATGTATCATAATCTTGAATTTTTGTGAAACGACGTATTGACATTATAGCAACAATGTAGTATAATAATAAATGAAAGGAGCGTGTTACTATGGCACAGACCACAGTTAGCGTAAGGATGGACGACGCTTTAAAAAAAGACTTTGATGCGATATGCAATGAATTAGGCTTATCCATGACAACAGCTATCACTATGCTTGCTAAAAAAATGACCCGTGAAAAGCGGTTGCCATTTGAAGTGTCCCTGGATCCGTTTTATAGCATTTCCAATATGAATGCTCTTAATGAAAGCATTGGGCAGATGCAGCAGGGCAGAACTGTAACTAAGACTATGGAAGAATTGGAAGCGTTAGCTGATGAGTAAAATAACATTCACAGAAAAAGCTTTTGAGGAATATCTATACTGGCAGACACAAGACAAGAAAACTTTGAAGCGGATAAATGCACTTTTAAAGGACATTAGTCGCAGTCCGTTTGAAGGAATTGGAAAGCCGGAGGGATTAAAAGAAAACCTGAGCGGCTATTGGAGCAGACGCATAGATGATATAAACAGATTGGTATATCGTATAAAAGACGAACAAATAGAGGTTTATCAATGTAAAGGACACTATAATAACTGATGAATTACCTCAACTATGCACCTGATCTTGCTAATAAAAGTCAGAAAATGAAAGAAAAACATAACATAAGAAAGGATGGTGTTCCTTTGCCAGATCTTAAAAAATTAATCAGTATCTTGTCCGTAGGTATATTTTGCAGTCTGATGATTCCGGCATTTCCTGCCGGAGCTGTTAGTACAGAAGATTATGCCTATACGATCAGGAAGGATCAGACGGCGGAGATCGTCTGTCAGAATCCGGATATTGTCCGGGCGGAAATCCCGGAAGAGATCAATGGCTATCCTGTGACGGCTCTCGGTAAGAATTGCTTTGCACAGTGTGATGCGATGACAGAAGTCATCATTCCGGATACTGTCACAGATCTGGGAGATTATGCATTCTTTGGCTGTTCTTCTTTGACAGAAATTACAATCCCGGCAAGCGTGATTGCAATCGGTGATTATGTATTCGATACCACAGAGCGATTAGCGAAATTTGAAGTAGATCCTGATAATCCGTCCTACCAGTCGCCGGATGGGGTACTTTATGACAAAGCCGGCGGAACGCTCCTGAAATATCCGGAATCAAAACCAGAAACGAGCTATGCCGTGCTGGATTCCTGCCAGGCGATCGCAGACTGGGCATTTGTGGGATCTGTCTATCTGGAAAATATTGATCTGAAACAGATCCGGACAATCGGCGAAGATGCGTTTTATTACTGCATTGCCTTGAAAGAAATCACAATTCCGGAAGCTGTCACGGAGCTGACAGGTGCAGTTTTCGGATGCTGTGCGGATCTGGAAACAGTGAATCTGCCGTCCGGCATAAAGTCTATCGGGGATAAATGTTTCTATTCCTGTGTGTCTCTGAAAAAAATCAATCTGCCAGAGGGATTGCAGAAAATGGGAGAATACGCATTCTGCCATTGTACAGAGCTTAGAGCCTTGGCAATTCCAGAGAGCCTCACGACAGTGAATACAAAATGTATGGGGTATCTCTATGATGAAGAATCCAATGATTACAAACCTCAGGAAAATATCACGCTCTATGTTTATAAAGACTCTGCCGCCTGGAAATATGCTGCTACCAATCATATCACATTCGAGTTGATTCAGAATCATGATATAGTCTATATTATTTTAATTATTATTATAGTAATTGTGATTTTGCTTCTGAGTTTTGCCATTATTAAAATTCTGAAAGGCAGGAAAGAAAATTGAGAAATTTAAAAAATAAATTGTTTCTCTGGATCACAGTTCTGTGCGTGATTCTGAACTGCCTGTGCATTGCAGTTCCGGCATCTGCGGAAGAAAATCCGGATTCTGTTGCAGAAACAAATGCAGAACTGGAGACCTACACAGAGGGTATTTTTACATATGCATATATTGACGGCGGTGTCATGTTATATTCCTGCGATACAGGAACGCTTGCTGTCAATCTGCCGGATGAAACCAACGGCAGAAAAATCCTGGAAATCGCAGACGGTGCATTCTATGACTGTAAAGATCTGGAATATGTCCAGATCGGCAGTTATGTCCGGGTGATCGGTGAATCGGCGTTCCAGAATTGTACGTCCCTGAAAGCAATTGAAGTTCCGGATAGTGTGGAACGCATTGACCGCTATGCATTTGCCAATTGTCCCAGTCTGACAGAAGTCAAACTTCCTGGAAATCTGACAGATATTTCCGAGGGATTGTTTTATAATTGCATTGGTCTGCAATCCGTCACATTCCCGGAGGATCTGAAAAATATCGGTTCTTCGGCATTCTACAGTTGTAATTTGTTTGATTATGAACAGCTCCCGGAGGGTCTGGAGACCATCGGGGATTATGCATTTGCATTCTGTTATGCCGTGAGTAATGCGGAATTGCCGTCCACGCTGACGGGGCTCGGTTCAGCGGCATATTACGGCTGTGTGAACATTCAGGAATTTACAGTCCCGGCACAGCTTGAAAATCTTGGAACGCTTGCATTCCTGGGCTGTGTGAACCTCTCAGAATATTTTGTAGAAGAAGGCAATCCGACTTATACTGTGCAGGACGGTGTACTCTATAAAGACAATCAGGAAACGCTCTATGCGTACCCATGCGGCAAGCAGGATACTGCATTCACGATTCCGGACGGCGTTGTGACGGTTTATGATGCAGCATTTTTTTCTTCGCCGAATCTGGAAGAAATTACGTTCCCGGCAAGTCTGAAATACATCGGTGCAGGTGCATTTGAATACTGTACCGCACTGAAAGAAATCACACTGCCAGAGGGTCTGGAAATTCTTTATGAAAATGCCTTTGCGGACTGTACAGCATTAACAAGCGTGACACTCCCGGAGTCGCTCCGTGGTGTGGGCGATTATGTATTCTATGCCTGTGAATCGCTGAAAGAAATTACGATTCCGAAAAACTGCAAAACAATCGGCGACTATGCATTTGGCTACACGGACGGAACAGAAACGGACGAAAATGGGAATCCTGTACCGGTAAAGATCGAGGGATTCAAGAAACATACAAATATTAACATTCTCTCTTTGATCCTAATTATTGCAGGGATTGCCATATTGATTTTGATTGTAATCATTTTAGTGAAATTAATCCGGAAGAATCAAATGACACCGGAGGAAAAAGAAGCACTGGAAGAATCCGAAATTAAAGCGGAAGATCAGCAATATCAAAAAATTCTGGAAGACCTGAATCTGCCTGAAAATTCCGAAAATCATGAAAACTAGGGAGAAATTGCAATATTATGGTATGGTTGGATCTAAATAATTGCGAAAAGCAAGAATATGTGGAATTAAGGTTGCATTCACCAAAAGGGGAAAAGATCTGTCTGGATTTTAATCCCCTTAGGATTTCTGATGCGCCTGATTGGAATCCCATGCCGGAAGAATGGCATTGTTACACTTCGCCTTTAACAATCTATCAACAAGATTGGGAACTTTTGCTTGGCTACTTCAAAAAAATATATCCTATTAAAGATGCGTTTGACGGAACATTAGAACTGGCTTTTGATGTATGTTTTGATAATTGGATCGGAAAAAACGATTGGTGCAGGATAATAGAGGAAATAGAGCGAGATTTGCCGCATGTTGATGATGATACAAAAATATTCTTGACGGATTTTCTCGAATGGGTAAAAAAAGCACTTAAGTACACATCTATTATTGTGGTGGAGGGCAATTTATAAAATTTATCATGAAAAAAAGTCTAATTGCAGTGACAGCATTACTGCTGACGCTCACAGCCTGTGGTTCTATCAGAGAAGATGAACAGGCAACAGAAACAGAGGGACTGTCTGTCGCCGAATCAAAATTAGAAACAATAAAAGAAACGAAAGAAGAGTCTACTGAATCCGATACGGAGAAAGAAACAGAAATTCAATCGGAATATATTCTGGCATATGCAGATGTCTATGAAAACACAATTACCTTTATGTGGGCAACGGAGTATGTCTTTGAAGGAGAAATGGAACTGCAAAGCTCTGAGGATAATGTTGATTTTGAAACTGTTGCATTATTGCAGCCTGAAGATAAAACATATGATTATGAGATCACAGATAATTTTGAGACCCGTTATTTCAAGATCATACAGGCGCAGCCGGATGATACCTACAAAGAATCCTTTACCATGATCGTCCAGAAGGACGAAGAGGGAGAATACTATGCTGCCCTTCCGGATACAGATGGTGACGGGCTGAATGATATGCTGGAGATCATGTACGAAACAGCGATTGACAATCCGGATACGGACGGAGATGGTCTGACAGATTATGAAGAAGCATTTCTTTGCGGAACAGATCCAACGGTCTATGATTCTGTCACAAAGGGTGTTCCGGACGGTGATGCGGATGCAGATGGGGACGGACTGACCAATACAGAGGAAATCGCAGCGGGTACATATCCATACACAGAGGACAGCGATGATGACGGTCTGACGGACTATGAGGAAGTATATACCTATAAGACCGACCCGCTCGAATATGATACGGATGAGGACGGACTTCCGGACGGCATAGAAACCAGAGTAGAGCTTGACCCTCTGAACCCTGCCACTCACGGAACACCGGACGCAGAATATACAGTGACAATGACATATACTGCGGATGATGATATATTCAACTCCATCAACGATACAGAAAGTCCCTATCAGATGTCAATCGAAGTAGAAGGTACAGCTATGGCAGCAGCAACACTATATGTAAGTAAAAGCGGTTATTCTAATGTGATGCAGAATGAAACAATTCTGGGCATGATTTCGGAGATCACCTCCAGCGATGAAGGCGGAATCACCAGAATCAAGATCATGTTTGAAATTGCAGAGGAATACTGGGACAACACTCTCAACCGCTATCCGGATGAACCGGAGATGCAGGGTCTGAAACGTCTGAATGTTTTCCACTTCTTTGAGGACGGCAATATGTCTCTCCCGATCGACACAGAGCATGATCTGGAAAAGCATATCGTGTATGCCGAGGTGGATGAACCAGGCACATATTGCATTGTAGATATGGAAATGTGGCTTGCTCAGTTAGAAGATATTGCCAATGACCCACGTCTGCAAAACTAAATTGCGGCGAGTCTCCGCTGGCGATAAGCTCCTCCAAAGATCGGCATATTCTGTTTTAATTCTAGAAATGTCTTAAAATAGCCGTTTTGCACAAACAAGATAAATAAGTTATTTTGTATGGGTCTTTCTCAAAAAATAAAAAACATAGACGAACACATTTACGACTGATGTAGGGGTTACTATAGATTTGTTTATTTTTATATTTGAAGGAATGTATCTATGACTATTTTATTTATTGTTGTTGTCTTTTTTGCGTGTTGGCTTATAGGCAAAATTCTGCAAAAACTTACAGAGTTTTGGGCTGACCAAGGAATCAAAAAAAGTGTTGCAAGAGAAAAAAGAAAACTCGAAAGATATCATAAAGAACATGAAATAGAAGAAGAAAAAAGAGTAAGACCACATGTTAAAAAATATGAAAACTCACCTTTCTTAAAATTAGTAGTTGACAATATTTTAGATCAATCTCAAGGAGGGGTTATTTCCTATATAAAGATTACTAAATGGACTTTGGATTTCGATGTGCACAAATGTGATAATGAAGATTATTCTATATTTGATGATAAAGGTCTGCCGATATATTCATCGATTCACATTAAATTTAATGACCTTGGATATCAATCTATCTCCGATGACAATCATCTTGAAGGATTTGCCAAAGCTTTAAACTTAAGGTTGGGCGGACGATACTGAATGTCTATTAATCACGTGGATTTGGTCGGAAGTGATTTGCCAATAGAGAATATAGTCCTTACCCTAAATGCAGGGCTAAAGCGACGAGATACAAACGCAGGATTAAAGCCAACTGTGTGAAAATTTGAGAGTAGAGCTTGACCCTCTGAACCCTGCCACTCACGGAACACCGGATGCGGAATATACAGTGACAATGACATATACTGCGGATGATGATATATTCAACTCTATCAACAATACAGAAAGTCCCTATCAGATGTCGATCGAAGTAGAAGGTACGGCTATGGCAGCAGCAACACTATATGTAAGTGAAAGTGGTTATTCTAATGTGATGCAGAATGAAACGATTCTAGGCATGATTCCGGAGATCACCTCCAACGATGAAGGTAGCATCACCAGAATCAAGATCATGTTTGAAATTGCAGAGGAATACTGGGACAACACTCTCAACCGCTATCCGGATGAACCGGAGATGCAGGGTCTGAAACGTCTGAATGTTTTCCACTTCTTTGAGGACGGCAATATGTCTCTCCCGATCGAAACAGAGCATGATCTGGAAAAGCATATCGTCTATGCCCAGGTGGATGAACCAGGAACATGTTGCATTGTAGATATGGAAATGTGGCTTGCTCAGATAGAAGATATTGCCAATGACCCACGGCTGCAAAATTAAATTGCGGGGAGTCTCCGTTGGCGATAAGCTCCTTCAAAGATTGGCATATTCTGTTTTGATTCCGGATAAGCAAGGAAGCAATTTATAAGGAGTTTCTATGTTGTTTTATATGAAAAATAACACTGTAAAAATAATTTTGGGATTACCTATAGGAATGCTATTTCTTGCAGGATGCGGCGTAAAAACTGCTGACACTGAGCCGGATATATCATCTTCTGTAAGTGTATCTCAATCTGCTGATGATCCTGCCTATCATGGCATATTCAATGAAGAAATCTTTGAAAAATTATGCAAAAATATTACGATTAACGGAAAACAAGTGGAAGTACCCGGCAAACTGGAAGATTGGGGAAATGGTTATTCTTATGAAAGATTCCTCGTAAATCCTGAAAATACAGAAGCTTACTATTGTATCAGTTATGATAACAAGGAAATTGGACAAGTGATATATCGACAAGAGGAAAAAATAATGGATGACAAAATAGCTTCTACGCTTTATATTCATCTTATCATTGATGGCATTAAAGATGCCGGAAGTGACTGTGGTATAGGAAATATTTTTATTGGTGATACTATGGAATGCGTAACAGAAGCATTCGGCAAGCCGGATAATGAAAGCAATAATGAAGAAACCGGCTCTTGTTATTATCAATATAAAATAGCTGAAAACAAGTCTATTGGTTTCTACTCTCATGATGCTAAGATAGATAAAATTACTATCGTCAACGAATGAAAGCATAAGGTCACAAGGCTTTTAACAGTTAAAACAATTCTATAAAAACTTAGAAATAAGAAAAAAATTTTATATAGAGAAGAGCAAAAGTCTAACTAATCCAAGTGAAATGAAATAAGAAAACTAAAA
>CAMWOX010000048.1 GCA_947175975.1 uncultured Ruminococcus sp. | reverse complement strand
ACGGCTCTGTTTTTCAGTTCTTTCAGTCAATTTATTCACCGTGCTTATTATAATTATTTTTTTATTATAGCATATAATTGATTCTTAATGCACCTAAAAAAATATTTTTTAACCAATTTGTTAATTTTTAGTCAATTTTCAGAAATTTTCCTATTTCAAATTTCACTTGTTTATTATACATTGTTTTTAAAGAAAAGTCAATAGCTTGCAGAAAAATTCTGTCTAAAATGCTGTATCCAGGATAATTCTTAAAATTATTTAGAAAAAATTTCGGAAAACACTTGACAAATCTCTCAGGATCTGCTATAATATTCACTGGAACAAAGCAGATGCGTCCTGCGTCTCACCGTTTGACACGGATTTTTTTCCGGGTTGCCGAAGCGGTCAATATCAAGATATACTTGAAATTAAGATTTGATCTTGAGAGTGCAGGAGTTGTGTCCGCACTCATTTTTTGTTTTTTAAAATTTAATGCTTGGGGGTGCCAGCAATAAGCAAAGAAAATAAGGACATGCAGATTAACGAAATGATTCGGGATAAAGAAGTCCTGGTCATTGATTCTGATGGCAAAAAACTCGGTGTGATGTCTGCAAGAGATGCACAGATGCTCGCTTATGACAAAAATCTGGACTTGGTGAAAATTGCACCGCAGGCGAAACCGCCTGTGTGCCGTATTCTTGATTACGGCAAATTCTGCTTTGAACAGCAGAAGCGTGAGAAAGAAGCCAAGAAAAATCAGAAAGTGATGTCAATCAAAGAAATTAGAATGTTTTCTACGATTGATACACATGACTTTGAGACCAAAGTCAATCAGGCTATCAAGTTCCTGAAATCCGGCGACAAACTGAAAGTTTCCGTCCGGTTCAGAAGACGTGCAATTGCTCATCCGCAGTTTGGTGAAGAACTGCTGGAACGTTTCAAAGAAGCCTGCTCCGAGTGCGGTGTTGTCGAAAAACCCGCAAAAGCCGAGGGACGCAATATCGTGATGTTCATATCCCCGAAAGCAACGAAGTAAGCCGATCCGGTGTTTGTGGAAAAACACCGGAAATGACAAGATGTTATTCTGTTATTTTATTATTTTACAGGATGGCGAAAAATTGGTTCATAAGGAGGATTTTGCTATGGCAAAAAAAGTAAAAGTCAAAACACATTCTGGTGCAAAAAAGAGATTCAAGCTCACTGCAAGCGGTAAGGTGAAGTATCAGCACACCAATAAGCGTCACAGACTCACCCAGAAAGACACAAAGCGTAAGAGAATCGCAAGAAATGCTGGCGTTTCTGATGTTGCAGATGCACCGGCTATCAAAAAGATGATTCCGTATCTTTGATCAGAAATTTTCAAACTGGGAGGGTTAAATTATGGCACGTATTAAAGGCGCATTAGCGACACGTAAAAGAAGAAACAAGACACTGAAACTTGCAAAGGGTTATTTCGGTGCAAAGAGCAAACATTTCAAGATGGCAAAACAGGCTGTCATGAAGTCCGGACAGTATGCTTATATCGGCAGAAAGCAGAAGAAAAGAAACTTCCGTCAGCTCTGGATCGCCAGAATTTCTGCTGCTGCAAAAATCAATGGCATGAATTACTCCACATTCATGAATGGCTGCAAGAAAGCCGGAATTACACTTAATAGAAAGATGCTCTCTGAGATTGCAATTCATGATGCCGCTGGTTTTACAGCAATCGTAGAAAAAGCAAAGGCGGCTCTTTGATTTCAGACAATACCAGAACACGCCGGTAAAATGGCGTGTTTTGTTGTATTGCAGCAGAGGATATATTATCATGCAGAAAAATCTGATTACTTCTAAAGAAAATCCTGTTGTAAAATATTATAAAAAATTAAGAGATCATAAAAAAGCAAGACGCACGGAACAGTTATTTGTGATCGAAGGACTGCGTATTGTAGAGGATGCTTTGCAATATCCGGATCTGGTACAGAAAATATTGATTACAGAAACATTTCGGATGCATTATGAGAACAGCAGAATTTTTCAGAAATTGGATCTCTTGCAGGAAACAGAATTGTTATATCTCTCAGATACTGTCGGAAATGCTTTGTCTGATACAGAACATGCACAGGGGATTTTTGCGATATGCAGAATACCACAGCAGAAATCTGTTTCTGAGTTGCTGCGATCTGATGGCAAGTATCTGGTTTTATGCAATTTACAGGATCCTGGCAATATGGGAATGATTCTGAGAACCTGCGATGCACTTGGAATCGATGCTGTATTGACAACAGGCAGTTGTGAATTGTATAATCCTAAGACAATCCGGTCTGCGATGGGTTCTGCTCTCCGGGTTGCTGTCCTGGATGAGCCGGATGCTGAAAAATTGCTTCGGATTTTGCAGAAACAACAGATTACGAATTACGCTTCTGTTCCTGCAAAGAACGCTGTTCCACTTACGGAGTGCAATTTCTCGAATGGCTGTGCTGTATGGATCGGCAATGAGGGGAACGGACTGCCGGAAAATATTATTGCATTGTGTGATACTGCAATTACAATTCCCATGTGTGGCGGTGCAGAATCATTCAATGCTGCAATGGCTGCGGGTATTTTTGCCTGGGAAATCATGAAAACAAAACAGTAATAAAATAATCGGGGAGAAATTAATAAAGATGATTACAGATTTTAATGCTACAGCAGGATGGCTCTGGCTTGTTATGGTGATGGGAATTGCAAATCGGAGAACCATAGAGCTTGCAAGAAAATTTCCGAGTATCAGAGAGTTGTACTATGCGATGCAAGATCCGGATAATGGATTTCTGAAGCAAAAAGAGTATCAGAAAGTAAAAGAAGTCTCCCTGCATACAGCAAATCAGATTGTTGCTTCCTGTAAAGAGAAAGACATGGGCATTCTGACATGGGAAAGTGCTGATTATCCGAAATATCTTAAAAATATCTGTGATCCGCCTGCTGTATTGTTTTATAAGGGCAGTCCTGAGATTCTGCTCAGGGAAGATATTCTTACAATTGTTGGTACAAGACAGCCAACAAATTATAGTGTCCGTGTCGGCGAATGGCTCTGTTATGAACTTGCAATGCAGGATATTCTGATTGCAAGTGGTGGTGCAGTAGGAATGGACAGTGTCGCACATTGTGCGGCAATCCGTGCTGGAAAACCTACCATTGCGGTCATGGGATGTGGTCTCGACTGCGATTATCCAAAAGGAAACAGGGAACTGCGTGAGAAAATTTTGCAAACAGGTGTGCTGATTACGGAATATTTTCCGGGAACGCCGGCCTATGGCAGAAATTTTCCTATCAGAAACAGGATTCTTGCTGGGATCAGTAAGGGAACTTTGGTTCTGGAGGCAGCTGAAAAAAGCGGTGCAATGATTACAGCAAACAATGCCTGTGAACAAAATCGAACTGTTTTCTGCATACCGCCTGCTGATATTTTTGAAAATCGTTATTCCGGACAGGCGGCTTTGCTGCGTGATGGTGCAACGCCTGTATTCGGTCTGGAAGATGTTCTCCCGGTACAGGGGTATCAGATTTATTCTATACCGGAAAATTCGCCGGAGGATACCCAGAAGGTTGCAGAATCCGGATTGATACCAACAGAACTTGAGAAATTCTCGGATTGTCCGGAAGATTCCGGTTCTGTAAACTGGATGCTGCAGGATGCGACACCGGAACAGCAAAAGATTCTCGAGTTGCTCAGGGAGGGCAATAAAAATATAAATTTGCTCTGTCAACTGACCGGACTGCGTTTTGATACAATTTCAACAAATCTGTTGGAAATGGAACTGCTCGGATGGATTGTCAACCGGGGCATGGATGATTATCATTTGGCAGAGAATTTAACCTGATGCAGAACTTTTTTCTGCCTTTTTGGCAATTATAAAAATCTATAATAAAGGTGAAACTATGTCTAATTTAGTGATTGTGGAGTCTCCGGCGAAAGCCAAGACTATTCAGAAATATCTGGGTACAGGCTATGAGGTCGTTGCGTCCATGGGACATGTGCGTGATCTGCCCAAATCAAAGCTCGGTGTAGATGTCGAAAATGGATTCATGCCGCAATATCTGGATATGAAAGGCAAGGAAGATGTGATCAAAGATCTCAAAAAACGTGCAAAAAAAAGTGATTATGTCTATCTTGCAACTGACCCTGACCGTGAGGGAGAGGCGATTTCATGGCATCTGGCACAGATTCTGGATCTTGATCTGAATGCAGACAACCGGATTGCTTTTAACGAAATTACCAGAACAGGTGTACAGAATGGCATGGCAAATCCTCATAAGATTGATCTGGATCTTGTCAATGCACAGCAGGCAAGGAGAATTTTGGATAGACTTGTCGGCTATAAGCTGAGTCCGTTTCTTTGGAAAAAAGTCAAACGTGGACTTTCTGCCGGACGTGTTCAGTCCGTTGCAGTGCGTTTGATTGTAGACCGGGAAGAAGAAATTAAAATCTTTGTTCCTAAAGAGTATTGGACAATTGATGCAAAATTCCATGCAGATAACCAGGAGAAAGTATTCTCTGCAAAATTATATTCTGTGGATGATGAAAAAATAGAGCTTGCCAACCAGGAGCAAGTGGATCAGATTCTAAATAGACTCCAGAAAGCTGTCTTTCAAGTAAAGTCCATTAAGAAACGCATCACGAAACGGCAACCATCTCCACCGTTCATTACTTCGACATTGCAGCAAGAAGCTTCCAGGAAACTGGGATTTCAGTCAAAGCGTACCATGAAAGCAGCACAGGAGCTTTACGAGGGAATTGATGTAAATGGAATGGGTGCGGTCGGTTTAATTACCTATATGCGAACTGACAGCCTGAGAATTTCTGCGGATGCACAGGCGGCAGCCGCAGAATATATCAAAAATACCTATGGAGCAAATTATCTTCCGGAAAAGCCAAGGGTTTTCAAGAGCAAGAAAAATGCACAGGATGCACACGAGGCGATCCGTCCATCCATGCCGGATGTGACACCGGACAGTATTAAAAATAGTCTGACAAGCGATCAGTATAAATTATATAAATTGATTTGGGAGAGATTCATCGCCAGCCAGATGGCAAATGCTCTATTAAATACAATCTCTGTTGAAATTGAAGCGGATCACTGTATTTTTAAGGCTTCTGGCTATTCTGTGAAATTTGATGGCTTTACAGTGCTTTATGATGAAAAATCAGATTCCGGAGAAGAAAATCAGAAAATGTTGCCGCCGCTTGTTGAGCAGGATATTTTGAACGTTGTCAGTTTGGATGGCAACCAACATTTTACACAACCGCCGCCGAGATACTCTGAAGCAAGTTTAATTAAGGCTCTTGAGGAAAACGGCATTGGCAGACCCAGCACCTATGCACCCACAATTACAACAATCCTGAATAGAATGTATGTGGAACGTGAGGGGAAGCAACTCCGTCCGACACCTCTAGGGGATGTCACAACGCAGGTTATGAAAGAACACTTTCAGCGCATTGTTGATCCGGATTTTACAGCCACTATGGAGACAGCACTGGATAATATTGAACAGGGTTCAGGAAACTGGGTGAACATGCTGGAGAATTTTTATCAGGATTTTTCAAAATGGCTTGCTGATGCAGAGACTGCCATGGAGGGCAAGCACATGAAAATCCCGGATATTGAAACGGATATTGTCTGTGAATTGTGCGGAAAGCCCATGGTGATCAAAATCGGGCGTTATGGCAAATTTTTGGCTTGTACAGGATATCCGGATTGTAGTAATACCCGGAAGATTATGCAGGAGACAAACGGCATTTGCCCAGCCTGTGGCAGTAAAATTGTTCTTAAAAAATCCAAGAAAGGCAGAAGTTTCTATGGTTGTGCAGGGTATCCAGATTGCCATTTCATGACATGGGGTGTTCCTACAGAAGAAAAATGTCCGCAGTGTGAGTCAACGCTTTTCCAGAAAGGCGGAAAAGCTGGAAAGCTTGTTTGTGAAAAAGAAGGCTGTGGCTATGAAAGGAATTTGAAATGACAGAACAAGCAATTGTAATCGGCGGTGGACTTGCCGGATGTGAAGCGGCTTGGCAACTGAGTCAAGCCGGGATTCCTGTGATACTTTACGAAATGAAACCAGTGCAGTACAGTCCGGCACATTCTCATGATCAGCTTGCGGAGCTGGTGTGTTCCAATTCACTGAAAGCTTCCCGGTTAGCCTCCGCAGGTGGATTATTAAAAACAGAAATGGAAATGCAGGGGAGCTTATTAATTCCCTGTGCAAAAGCTTGTGCCGTCCCCGCAGGCGGTGCGTTAGCCGTTGACCGAGAGCAGTTTTCAGCTCTTGTCACAGAAAAAATCATGCAGGAGAAATTAATTACTATCATCCGGGAAGAATGCACAGAACTGCCGGAGAAAAATGCAGTGATTGCAACAGGCCCTCTGACTTCGGATGCACTTGCTGAAAAAATAGAATCTCTTTGTGGTAGCCGTCTCAGTTTTTTTGATGCTGCTGCTCCCGTTGTATCGGCGGACAGTCTGGATATGACCAGGATTTTCTTGCAG
Organism: uncultured Ruminococcus sp.; assembly: GCA_947175975.1. Taxonomy (GTDB): domain Bacteria; phylum Bacillota; class Clostridia; order Oscillospirales; family Ruminococcaceae; genus UBA3855. The sequence goes on along the minus strand of CAMWOX010000048.1, from coordinate 3,249 downwards.
TCACGCTATGACCGTGGCGAGGCGGATTATCTGAATTGCCCTATGAATCAGGAAGAATATGAGAGATTCTGGGATGCTCTGATTCATGCCGAAAAAGTAGAACTGCATGAACATGACAAGGCATTTTTCAGAGTCTACGAAGGCTGTATGCCTGTGGAAGTCCTGGCATCCCGTGGAATTGACACACTTCGTTTTGGCCCTTTGAAACCTGTCGGACTTCGGGATCCCAGGACAGGAAAAAGACCTTATGCAGTGATTCAGCTCCGGAAAGAAAACAAAGCTGCTACCATGTTTAATTTAGTCGGTTTTCAGACCAATCTCAAATTCCGTGAGCAGAAACGGGTATTTGGTTTGATTCCTGGTTTGGAACATGCAGAATTTCTCAGATATGGTGTGATGCACCGGAATTTCTTCTTGAACAGTCCGGAATTGCTAAATCCGGATTATTCACTCCGGAATGCAGAAAATCTGTTCTTTGCAGGACAGATCACAGGCGTTGAGGGTTACATGGAATCTGCATCCAGTGGTATTATCGCTGGCAGAAGTCTTGCCAGAAAGATACAGGGTAAATCTGCATATATTCCGCCGCAAGATACTATGACGGGAGCTTTAGCGCATTATGTGAGCCAGGGCGGCGCATCTGATTTTCAGCCGATGGGAGCGAATATGGGGTTACTGCCGGATCTTCCAGAACGTATCCGTGGCAAGCAGGAACGCTATCAGAAAACAGCAGAGCTTGCTGTTGCCAGATTAACAGCATTTTTGGAGAAAGAAAATTTATGAGAATTATTGTAGATGCATTTGGTGGCGATCATGCGCCGCTTGAAGTAGTCAAGGGCTGTCTTGTGGCACGGGAAGAATTAAAAATTGATATTCTTCTGACAGGTGATGAGAATAAAATCAAAGCAACAGCAAAACAGGAAAATCTGGATATTTCTGGATTGGAAATTATGCATACCAGTGAAGTATTTGATATTCATGCACATCCGGCAACAATTCTCAAAGAGGGAAAAAATACTTCTCTTGCGATCGGATTACAGGCACTCCGGGACGGTAAGGGTGATGCGTTCGTGAGTGCTGGAAGCACAGGCGGACTTGTCACAGGGGCGACACTTCTGACAAAACGGATCAAGGGCATCAAGCGTCCTGCACTTGCGCCGATGTTGCCCTCAGCCAAGAATAAATTCATGCTGCTGGATGCCGGTGCGAATACAGAATGCCGGGCAGATATGCTTCTGCAATTTGCCGTCATGGGAACAGCTTACATGAAATGTGTCAAGAATATTTCCAGTCCGAAAGTAGGCTTATTAAATATCGGTTCGGAAGAAACCAAGGGTAGAGAACAAGAATTGCAGGCTTATGAATTACTACAACATGCACCAATCCATTTTGCAGGCAATGTGGAAGCAAGGGAACTGCCGGAGGGAAATTATGATGTCGTTGTCTGTGATGGCTTTTCCGGGAATATCACGCTCAAGCTCTATGAGGGTATGGGCGCATTGTTCCGGGATAATCTAAAAAAATGGTTCAGTGGTGTTAAAGGCAAGTTGTCTGCTGTTTTACTATACAATGATATTAAAGAATTCCAGAAACTCATGGATTATAAAGAAGAGGGCGGTGCAATTCTGTTGGGCATTGCCTATCCTGTAATTAAGGCACACGGCAGTTCTGATGCTAAGGCATTTTTTAATGCAATCCGGCAGGCAAAGAAATGCGTGGACGGCAACATGATTGCGGAAATTACCAGTCTTCTGGAAAGCATGAAAGGAGCATGATCTGATTTATGGATGTGGCAGATATTTCTTTTGCAGAACTGGAAAAACAAATTGATTATGTGTTTCAAAATCAGGATCTGATCTATGAAGCATTGTCGCATTCGTCCTATGCGAATGAAAAGAAAAAACTCAGAAAAAGCAATGAAAGATTAGAATTTCTTGGTGACAGCGTTTTGTCTGTTGTTGTTTCCCAGTATCTATTTGAACACTATCCGGATCTGCCGGAGGGGGAATTGACTAAGATCCGTGCAGCACTTGTCTGTGAAAAATCTCTTCATAAATTTGCACGCCGGATTCATCTGGGTGATTATCTATTACTTGGTAAGGGTGAATCGCATACAGGCGGGCGGGAACGTCCCTCTATTCTGGCGGATGCATTTGAGGCAGTAATTGCGGCAATCTATCTTGATGGTGGTCTGGAGGCTGCCAGAACGCATATTCTGCATTTTATCCCGAAGAATATTCCTGAAAAGCATTCCATGCTGTTCGGCGATTATAAAACGGCTTTACAGGAAGTGATCCAGAAAAATCCAGAAGAAAAAGTGGATTACAGACTGACTGAAGAATCGGGTCCGGATCATAATAAAACTTTTGTTGTGGAAGTCTATTTAAATTCTAATGTAATTGGTACAGGTACAGGAAAGAGCAAGAAAGAAGCTGAGCAGATGGCTGCTAAGGAGGCACTTGCGCTGATGGGTTATGAAGATGCATCCTGATAAGCATTCCAATATTGCCATTTTTGTACCACATGCAGGCTGTCCGTATCATTGTGCTTTCTGCAATCAGCATACGATTACAGAACAGGATGCTTTGCCGCATTCCCGGCAGGTGCAGGAAATTTGTCGGCAGGCTTTTCAGTCTATGGATGAGAATGCAAGAACTAATACAGAAATTGCTTTCTTTGGCGGCAGTTTTACAGCAATTCCTAGAAATTACATGATAGAATTACTGGAATCCGTACAAGAGTTTTTGGGTGAGCATAAATTTTCCGGAATCCGGATTTCTACAAGACCGGATTGTATTAATCCTGAAATTCTGAAATTGTTGAAATCCTATCATGTGACGAGTATCGAACTCGGCGCACAGTCCATGAGCGATAAAGTTCTGTTTGCCAATCACAGGGGACATACAGCACAGGATGTCATCCATGCATCAGAGCTGATCCGGGATTATGATTTTGAACTGGGATTACAAATGATGATGGGTCTGTATCAAAGTACCTGGGAGGACGAGTGGGCAACTTTCCGGAAAGTTTCAGAAATTCGTCCGGATACAGTCAGAATTTATCCGGTTGTCATTCTGAAACATACCTTGCTGGGAAATCTCTATGAATCCGGCGAATATCAGCTTTTCAGTGATACGAAGCATAATTCTCTTGAAGACGTTGTAAAAGCAACAGCGCAGTTTATGTCCATGTTTATGATCCGGAAAATTAAAATTCTCAAAGTCGGTTTACATGCCAGTGAATTTGTAG
>CAMWOX010000047.1 GCA_947175975.1 uncultured Ruminococcus sp. | reverse complement strand
GAAACATACTGCTCACTGATTAACTTTGCATCTCTCAATATCATGATTACTTCATGTGCATTCTGTGGCAGGATTGTGATCATGCAGAAACAGGATATTCCTGGTGTGTTCTGTCACCCGGACGGATTCATCCGCACCGAGATGCTGCACCCATCGTAAATGCTGATTCTGGTCAGAAAGATAATGCACAGAAGCTCTCTGGGAAACAGGAAGTGTTTGCAGCCATTTTTTAATAAAAATCCTGTGTTCCCTGTTGGATAATTTCAGATGCAGACCCGGTTTTCTGCTGTGCAGAATTAATCCCAGATCCTGTATTTTGTCATAATCCAAAGCCGAATCAACGGAATTTTTCAAAACCCTGTCAAAATCATCCGGATGATCTTTTCTGGAAATCAATTCTGCTGTAAAAATCCAATTCTTAAAAATCTGATTTCTGCCAATCCGTAACAGAGCCTCAGAATAACTTATATTCTGATTTCTTTCCAGATACAATCTGCCCTGGCTGACTCTAGCTGTGAGCTGTCCCCGGACAAGTTCCACACATCCGCCGCCCGCCAATAAACCTTGTACTAAAATAATATTCTGGTAATTTGCAGAGATTTTATGCGTCTGTAAATAGATTCCGATACAACGTCTCTGCAAAGCCGGATGCAGAAGATGCAGATCCTTGAGCGAATGATCTGGCTGTAAGGCATTCTTATAAGCATTCCTGGTGGAAATTTCTAAAAAATCTTCTTCCTGTCGGAGCAGATCTGTAAGCATGATTCCAGATTTTTCCGGATTCTGATTGATCTGTCCCAATAATGGACGAATTTTGTGCCGGATAAAATTCCGGGTGTAATCATCCTGCAAATTGCTGGAATCTATGATATAATCTATATTTTCTTCTGCAAGAAATAATTCAATTTCCGAACGGCTGATTTCCAGCAATGGACGAATATAATTTTCTCGCCTGGGCGGAATACCGCATAAACCTTTCAGCCCTGTTCCTCGGACAAGTCGGAAAATCAATGTTTCCAGATTATCCGAAGCTGTGTGTGCCGTTGCGACCAAACCGATTCCATGATCTGAGAATGCCTGATAACGGCATTCTCTGGCAGCTGTTTCAAGTGAAATTCCGTGAATTTTCTGATAAGCTTTCACATCAACCAGAATCACTTGCAGTTCAATTTCATATTTTTCACAGAGATCCCGGCAGAACTGTTCATCCCGGAGACTTTCCGCCCCCCGTAGATCATGCTGTACATGCAGGGCAGAAAGCTCTAAGTGAAATTCTTCACGCCAGTACAATAAACCCATCAGTAAGCATACGCTGTCTGCACCACCGGAAAGTGCTACTGTAACAGGTACATCCCGGATTTGTTCTCTTATCAGAAAATCATAAATCGCTTTATGGATTTTATGCATCTTAAATTTTCCCACTGGATTTCTCCATTGAACTGAATCTCGTGAACTGTCCGTCCCAGATCAGGTTCACCATTCCTGTCTCACCATGGCGATTCTTTGCAATAATACATTCTGCAACATTGGGAGTCTTGCAATTTTCGTTGTAATAAGCATCCCGATAGAGAAACATCACTACATCGGCATCCTGCTCAATTGAACCAGAATCACGCAGATCCGAAAGCATCGGTCTCTTGTTCTGACGGTTTTCAGGACCTCTTGACAGCTGTGACAACACTAGAACAGGCACTTGCAGTTCTTTTGCCATAATTTTCAACTGTCTGGTAATCTCCGTGACAATCTGTACTTTACTATCTGTACGCATTGTAGAAGAAATCAATCCCAGATAGTCAATGATAACCAGCCCCAGATTTTTCATACGCCGGAGTTTTGCCTTGATCTGCGGCACAGTAATCCCTGCTGTATCATCAATATAAATTGGCATATTCATAAGAAAGCTCGTTGCAGATGCTAATTTTGTCCAGTCATCGCCAAAAATCCTGCCGCTGCGGAGCTTGCCGGAATCAACCTGTGCCACAGAAGAAAGAAATCTTGCCGCAAGTTGTTCTTTTGACATTTCCAGTGAAAAAATACAAACCTGCTTATCCCGATTCTTACTAGCAACATTCTGGGCAATATTCAATGCAAAAGCTGTCTTGCCCATTGCCGGACGTGCCGCTACTAAAATCAGATCTGATTTATTCAGTCCGGAAGTCATAGTGTCCAGATAGGAAAATCCCGACCGGATACCAATATACTGTTCCCTGTCAGGACCGGCAAGCCGTCCGACCTGCTGATAGGCTTCTGTGATAATCTCACTGAATGGAACAAGTCCTCCTGTATTTCTGCCCTGCCGAATATTGAAAATATTCTGTTCAGCTGTTTCAAGCAGAACCTGTGCATTATTCTCACCCTGCTGGATGGATGTCAGCAAATCCCGGCACGAACCCGCCAGAAGACGGATATAATATTTATCCATCACAATCTTGCAGTAACTCCGAACATTGGCAACAGTCGGAACACTCTCCGCAATATTTGCCAGATAGGTTCTGCCCTCGGCTGCTGTATCAAACACATGTAACGCAACAGCTTCATTTAGGACAGTAATTACATCAATATGACTGCCTTTGCCCATCATCTGGATCATAATCCGGTACAGCTCCTGATGCTGTTCGATATAAAAACAATCCGGTTTCACTATTTCCATGACGATACCCAGTATATCAGAATTAATCAAAATCGAACCCAAAATCGTCTGCTCTGCCTCAAGACTGTACGGCAATGTAAAATCATCACTTAAATTAAAATTACTGAATTGCGGCATAAGATTATCCTTTCTCTAAAACAGACAGCCGAAAATTTTCAACTGTCTGTTCAGAATCAAACTAATTTTCTACGACTTCTACCGTGACAAAAGCAGAGATCTGGGAATACAACCTGATTTCTGCACTAAAACTGCCGAATGCCTTGATTTCAGATTTAAGTATAATTTTTTTCTTATCAATTTTGCAATGATAAATCTCTTCAATTTTCTGGGCAATCTGACCGGAAGTTACAGAGCCAAAGAGTCTGCCGCCCGTACCGGCTTTTGCCTGAATCACAATTTTCTGCCCGTCAATCTGTTTCCGAATCGTTTCAGCATTTTGTTTTTCGAGATCTTTCTTATGCTGTGCCGAAGCCTGCTGTCCCTTTAATTTATTCAAATTTTCGGGCGTTGCTTCTACGGCGAGTCCTTTTTTGATCAGCATATTGCGAGCATAGCCGTCAGCCACTTCTTTGAGATCGCCTTTCTTGGCAGATCCCTTGACATCCTGAATAAAAATCACTTTCATAATCATACAATCCTTTCTGGAGTTTTTCTAAAATCAGCTTTTTGATTGCTACTCTTTCTGATTGTCTGTCGTTTTTAGATATTCAGAAAGCACTTTCAAAAGCTGTTCTTTTGCCTGTTCTGTGGAAACATCTTTGATCTGCGTAGCAGCCATTGTCTGATGACCGCCTCCGCCAAGCTGTTCCATAATTACCTGCACATTGACATTCCCAAGAGAACGTGCAGAAATCGAAACCACATTCTGCATCCTGTAAATGACAAATGCACATGTGACATGCGAAATATTCAGCAGTTCATCTGCTGCCTGCGGAGCAACCAGACGGATCTCCGGCGTTTCCTCCGGAGCAACTGCAATCGCATAACAGTCCTGGATTTCCGCAGAGGAAACAATCTTTGAACGGTTTTGATAAATCTCAATCGAATCAGAAAACAGACATTTGACTTTCACAGTGTCCGCACCCAATCTGCGCAGATAAGCTGCCGCCTCGAATGTTCTGACACCTGTACGCATGACAAAATTTTTAGTATCCAACATGATACCAGATAATAAGCAATCTGCACAGCAGGAGGGAATCTGATGTTCCAGTTTGAAATACTGCAACAATTCCGTTACCATTTCACACGCTGAGGATGCATAAGGCTCATGGTGAAAAACAACGGCATTATCCACATAATTAATATTTTTCCGATGATGATCAATTACAATCACTTTTTTTGCCGCCTGATACAATTCCAGACTTTCCAGAATTTCTTTATTATGCGTATCTACAATGATCAGAAGCGTATTTTCCGTGATTGTTTCCACTGCCTGTGCCGGTGTCAGGAACAGTTCTGCACCCATTTCCTGTTTTACCATTGCAATCAGCTGCTGAGACAGATTTTTTTCAGGATCAATCACAACATTTACCGGAACACCCATTTCCCGGATTGCACCGGCTAAGCCACAAGCAGATCCCACAGAATCCAGATCACCGAAACGGTGACCCATTAAGTACACATTTTCGCTGTTGAGAATAAAATCCTGTACCGCACCGGCAACGATCCGGGTTTTGGCTCTGGATTTTTTCTCCACACCTTTGGAGATACCACCAAAAAACCGGAATCCATTCTCTATCTTGATCACAGCTTGATCACCGCCACGTCCGAGTGCCATATCCAGACACTGAACGGCAAGTATTTCACTTTCCTGCAAATTTTCTGCACCATGCCCCACACCAATTGAGAATGTAATCGAATTTTTATTATTCTGATTGCTGACACAGATTTTTCGGGCATCATCCAGAATCTTGAATTTCTCTGCAATACACTGCTGGACATGCTGTTCTTCCAGAATGGCAATAAACCTGTCATTCCGAAGACGCTTTAAAATCCCGTTTGTTTGGGAAATAAACTGCTCCAGTAACTTCTCAATTGCGGCACTGATTTCCAGTTTTTCGCTTTCTTTGGCATTCTGAATCAGATCTTCGTAATTATCAATCACAATTATCAGCACACAAGTTCTTGTATTCTCATAATCCTGCCGGAGCTGTTCAAGTTCTGTCTGATCCGACCAAAGAAACACTTTGTAACACTTTTTTTCTTCGTTCTCATAGGACATGGAAGTAACATGGTAATATTTTTCCTGCCAATGAATTTCCTGTTCAGGAAGTTTCGGATCAATCGGAATACATTCTGACAGTTTCTTGCCGAAGAAATCCTCATCAAACATGATCTGCTGCTGAAAAAATGCATTGCAGTGCAGTAAAATATCTGACTGGTCAAGTATGCACATCCCCAGTGGCAGCTGCTGCATAGTATTCAATTCAGCCTTGTCACAAGCATCATTCAATTTTGCAATATACTGGATATGATGACGCTGAGAATGCAGCAGATTCACAGCAGTGACGACAGCAAGCAGAAATGTTGGCAGATTGCACAGCAGGCTGTAACGCTGACCACTCCGGAATAAGATGACAGAGAAAATAACCGTCATTCCAAGCAGAATGATCAGAAATGCCCAAAATAAGCCATGATACTTTGGCTTCACGCTGTCGCCCCCTTCTGTAAGAATCCAAATAACTGCTTTATATTTCTAATATAATTGGCAAAATCATCGGCGTGCGTTTCATGTTCTCAAAAATAAAACCGGACATAGATTCACGCAGCCTGGATTTGAGTGCTGTCCACTCCCGGAGTTCTGCAACAGAGCATCTGTCAAGTTCATCACTCATCAGCTGTCTGGCTCTGGAAATGATCTCATCTGCTTCCCGGACATAAACAAATCCTCTGGAAATGATTTCCGGTCCGACAACCACCCGGCTGGAAAACCGTTCCAGACCGACAATCACGATAATCAGACCATCTTCAGAAAGCTGTTTTCTATCACGCAGGACAACAGAACCAACATCTCCCACACCCAGACCGTCAACAAGCGTCCGTCCGGCGGGTACTTGTGAAACAATCTGCAATTTCGTGCCATCCGTTTCTATCACATTGCCAATGGAAGCAAGCAGAATATTCTCTTTTGGAATCCCCATTTCCATTGCAAGCTTCCGGTGTTTGACAAGATGCTTGTATTCACCATGCATGGGAATAAAAAACTTTGGTTTTGTCAGTGACATCATCAATTTTAATTCTTCCTGGCAGGCATGACCGGAAACATGGACTTCATACATGGACTCATAGATCACTTCCGCACCGGATTTCAATAACTCATTCACAACCTGCGTGACATGCTTTTCGTTACCGGGAATCGGTGTTGCGGACAGAATAATAAAATCCATTGGCGTGATCGTAATTTTATTATGATCATGCTTTGCCATTCTGGTGAGTGCGGACATGGGTTCACCCTGACTGCCCGTGGTAACCAGGACAAGTTGTTCCGGGGCATACAGATTGACAGCTTCAATATCAATCAGAATATTTTTAGGGACTTCCAAATAGCCCAGTTCCATTGCTGTTGCAATGACATTAACCATACTTCTGCCCAGGACAGCGACTTTTCGCTTTGTTTTGACTGCCATATTGATAATCTGCTGAACCCTGTGAATATTGGAAGAGAATGTGGCAATAATAATACGTTTGTTCCCGGCTCTCTTGAACAGATTTTCAAAAGATTCGCCGACTTTACGCTCAGACGGTGTATAGCCCGGACGTTCCGCATTAGTAGAATCCGCCATCAAAGCAAGAACGCCACGATTGCCCAGTTCCCCGAATCTTGCAAGATCAATCGTCTGATTATCAATAGGTGTATAATCAATCTTGAAATCGCCTGTATGCACTAAGACTCCTGCCGGGGTATGAATTGCCATACCCATTGATCCTGGAATCGAATGATTCACCCGGATAAATTCCACGGACATACAACCCATTTTGACGTGTTTTCTTGGTTCAACAACATTGAGTGAAACCCTGTTGAGAATACCATGTTCTTCGAGTTTATTCTTGATCAGACCAATTGTGAGTGCAGACGCATAGACCGGAACATTGACTTTTTTAAGCAGATATGCCAGCCCGCCGATATGGTCTTCATGTCCATGTGTAATCACAATGCCACGGAGCTTGCTTTGATTACGCTCTACATAAGTAAAATCCGGAATGACAATATCCACGCCGGGCATTTCGGCATCCGGAAACGCAAGACCACAGTCGAGAATGAACATATCACTGCTGCATTCAAAAACAGTCATATTTTTTCCAATTTCACCCAGACCGCCCAACGGAATGATTCTAACAGGCGTTCCGTGGGAATCCCGGGGCTTTGTTCCGGACTTGGACTGCACAGTATAGTGCTTTTTCTTCTGCCCTGCATCACGGCTGTTATGATTCCGGTGTGGTGTATTCTGGCTGTTCTGGTTGTTTGAATGATTCAATCACATTACCTCATTTCTGTAAAACAATAAATTTAAAACATGGATAAAATAGGGAAATACAAGTACATTTCCTGCAAACAGAGACTCAGACAGTGTAGCAATCTGAAAGTAATGATAAATGATTATGCTATGACAGCAGGAAATGACTTGCCGGTTCGGATGAACGGACTTAAGTACAGAAGCAGAATTAACTGCTTCTTTCTGATTTCAGGCAAAAGAATGCCCGAAACCAGCAAAAACAAATTCAGGATAGGAATAAAAATAGCAGTGTACAGTATCATATCAGAATTAGAGTCAGTCACAAAAGCAAAGAAATCACGTACAGCACCATTGCTGTCCCAATCAATACTTAGTTTCTATTATACCGGAATTTAAAGTTTTTGTCAAGCATTTTTCCTGGATTATACAGAATGGCTAAAATTCTGAAGATCTGTACGAAAAAAATTAATTTAATATTCAGGATTTTCACACATACGAAGTTTTTTCTCCCAAAATCCGCACAGTTCAGCCGCAGTCTCAACAGAATCTGCGTGAACCCGAAGTTTAACAAGTTTACTCTGCGGCGGCATGATAATGCTGATTTTGGCATCCGGATTGGCACGTTGTAATTTTTCAATATGCTGTCTGGTGAGATTTGTTGTCATCTCATGCTGTACGGTACAGATCTCCGGCAGGAGTTTCAATAATTCCGGAAGTGTCTGCTGTTTATACTCCAAAGCCCTCAGCACATGAGCGAATAATTTTACACCATCAGTGCAGACCGCCTGTTTCTGATAGAAATCCAGCATCGCCGGAGAGGGATTCTCAGAAGATAATCTCTGAATTTTTGCATGATACTGCATCGCAAAATCTTCTGCAATGGGATGGAAATCTTCCGGCAGGATCAAAGTCTGCCCCTGTTCTTGAAAAGAAAACAGACTGATCAGAATCAGTTGTTCCCAGCGAATCATGCCGCATTCGGACAAAAATGCTGAAACTCTTGTACCATCTTCAGACAGGGACAGCGTAATTCTCTGTCCTGTATGCTCTGTACTTCCGGAGAACAATGTTTGTGCAGCTTTGCGGAGTGAAGAATTGGCACAGCTGACATGAATATTCGCATTATTTTCCGGAATCAGCCTGCGGCAACTGTCCTGCCAAAGTGCCAGTAAATTCTCTGCATGATGCAGTTCTGCAAATTCCGTAATTCTTTCACAGGTATCAGCTGCGATTGCCTGCTGTACTCGTCGGCTTTGCTGTTCCGTCAGTGCAAATCCGCCTGCCTGAAATGGTTTCAGCTGCCGAGTTTGTTCTCCCTGTACCCAAAGCAATGCATCACAGCCTGTAAATTCTGCAACTGCATTGAGCTGAGAGAGTGAACATTCTCCTGCATACCACACAGGAACACCCTGCGATACTGCACCAGCAGCGGCGGCAACGGCAAGACTTTCCGCATTCCTATGACTGCATCCTACCGCAAGTCGCTGACTGACTGCGGACATCCCTGCCCCGGCTCTTAAAGCCGTTTCTGCCGTGTTCCATCGTGGCAGTCCCTGACAGATCCCGTCTTCCGGCAATACAAGCATCTGTTTTTTCTGTGCTTTCTTTGCATCAGATTGCAGGACAGTTCCTTCCGGAATCACCGCATTTTCCAGGTGCATTTTCTGATCAATGACAGCTTTCCGGCAGATCACGCAGTCTGTCAGTTTTGCACCTTCTCCGATCTGAACACCATCACCAAGAACACAGCGTTCCAGTTCAGCACCTCCCTGGACCATGCAGTCATTGCCGATAATACTCAGAGAATCAATCTTTGCATGGCGGCTGATTTTTGCACCAGCCCCGATTCTGGCATTCTGAAATTTTTTCTGGGACAGTAATTTCTGCTGCATTTCCCGGTACTGTGCCGGTGTGTCAATCTGCTGAAACCTGGAAAACTGCAATAATTCTGTACGTTCCGGTTCAAGTAAAACAGATCCCTGCGGATGAAGTTCTGCAAATGTAGGCGTACCATCAGAATGGCACAGTCTTACTGCACCTGCATGATCATTACAGAGCGAAAACAGTTCTCCCATATCCCAATCCGGAATACATAATTTTCTCAACAGTAACGTTGCTGTATCCGCATGGAGAGATGCCAGTGTCCTTGCATACTGCACAGGCATCTGCAAATGAAGAGAATCCGCCAGTTCCCTGGTCTGTTCCTCTGCACCCAGAAGTACGGCATTCCGGAATCCTTTTTCCTGAATATATTTCAATAAATGCTCCAATAGGGGAATATTGCAGAGCATAAGCTGACTTTCCGGGCAGTCCCTGACCGGAATAAACTGAATTAATTTGTCGCAGAAAAAAATAGCTTGCATCATTCAAAACCGCCTTTCTGAATAAACTATAAAATCAATCATAAATACCGGGCAATTCATTTTGATTACTATGGGCAGATTTCACAAAATTATACATAGATTTCAAACAATTCCGGTAAAAATCCTGATTTTTACAGAAAGCTTCCAAAAAGATGACAAGAACGCTGAAACACGCTGGCTGGTTTTCATGGCTTTATACAATTTTGTGAAAAATCACCTGAAATCAAACACTTTTTTTGGTCAAGCAGTCAAATTTCAACAAGATTGTCAACCATATATTGACGGATTGAAATTTCTGTGTTATAATAAAAGTTATACTAGGGGTGGAG
>CAMWOX010000046.1 GCA_947175975.1 uncultured Ruminococcus sp. | reverse complement strand
TGTTGCCAGTGAGGAAATTTCATATGCAGAATATATTCAGGATCTGTTTACTTCGGGAACACTGCGGCTCTAAGGCAATGCGGATGTTATCGGCAGCGAGATCGGCGGTGCGATGAAAAATATCATCGCACTCGCCGCCGGTATCAGCGATGGCTTGGGATTCGGAGATAATACCAAAGCTGCCCTCATGACACGAGGAATCCATGAAATTACTGCACTCGGCTTACAGCTTGGTGCAGAAATGGATACATTTTCCGGATTAAGTGGACTGGGAGATCTGATTGTCACATGCACAAGTATGCATAGCCGCAACCGGAGAGCAGGCATTCTGATCGGACAAGGCATATCCCCGGAAGAAGCAGTAAAGCAGACCGGCACAGTAGAGGGCTATTACTGCTGTGAGGCAACACATGGACTCGCACAGAAACTTGGTGTTTCCATGCCGATCAACGAAGAATTGTATCACGTATTGTTTGAAAACGGTGATGTGAGAGCCTCTATGAGGAAACTCATGGGGAGACCTAACCGCCACGAATGTGAACATTATATGACAGCAGAACAATTAGCAAAACTAAGGCAGGTGTAATCACAAATGCTCAAAAAAAAAGCAGCCCTCTGTATAAGTCTGGCATTTCTGGCAGGATTATGTGCCTGCCAAAAGAATAATCCGGATTCTCAAGAAGATTCCCGTTCACTGATCGAGAATCCCGCACAGATTGAAACAATTTCCAATTCGTCCACAGAACCCTCAGTAATCCTGCCGGATCTCGAAGCAGAATTTGATTCCTGGCAGGATGCCTATGCAGTCTATATTGATTATCTGCTGAAAAAAAGTTCTGATGCAGAGGATGCCAATACAATTTATTGCTATTCGCTGGTCTATTTAGACGATGATGAAATTCCGGAACTGTATTTTCTGAGCTGTTCAGAATCGATCGGAGAATCTGTTGCGAGCTGGTCTGACAAGCATCTTGCTATACTGGAATTATCCAATACAAGTGCAACAGATTATATCGAAAAAAAAGGCTTGATTTATCATCATCCTTCCAAGGCATCTAATTCCACTTCAACTGTTTATGAATTGAAAAACGGTGTATTTACAGCAATTGCGTCGGGATCTTACCGGTGGGATGCAGAACAAGGCGGTGAAAATATCCAGGTAGACAGTCAAGGCAGACCTGCAAATATCTATGAATGGGAATCAGAATCTGTTTCAGAACAGGAATTTGATCAGAAATTAAATGCTGTCTATGATACAGAGCGGAGCATTCGACCGCAAAACTGGTATCCGACAGATGAAATGCTTTCTGTTCTGGAAACAGGTGCGAATCTCTCAGCAACGCATCGCTATGAATTAATTGTACAAGATATCAGCTGGACAGAAGCACAGGCTCTCTGTCATGAAAAAGGTGGCTATCTTGCGACTGTAACAGCTCCGGAAGAACGTCAGACTATTCTGGAACTGCTCAAAGAACAGGAACTGACAGAAAGTTTATTCTTCGTGGGCTATCAGGTCAATCCGGAACGTTGGATTCTGGCAGATCAGAGTGAAGTTCCTGCCGGGAATTTAATTAATTTCTGGGAATATCAAGCTCCGGATTATAATTTCATTGAGCCGGAATTTGAAATACAGGAATGCGGTATTTTAAAATATTATCCAGAAACAGATAAAATTTATTTATTCTCTGCACCAGATGAGCTTGTTTCCACACTTCCGGAATATGCCGGAAAGATCGGCTATGTCTGCGAATATGATGATTAATTGCGAAAATGACAAGACCGGATCATGCAGAATATTTGTATTCTGCGCCCGGTCTTGTCAGATATATGGAGGATTTTTTTATGGATCTACTGGAAAGAATCACAGCCTTTCAGCCTGATACAGAACAGGAATCTGTTTCTAAAAACAGGCTGATTTCCCTGATCAAGCAATACCAGAATCAAATACTTGACAGAAACTGCCCGGAGGGACATATCACCTGTTCCGGATTGATTCTCTCGCCGGATCTGCAAAAAACACTGATGGCATATCACCTGATCTATCAATCCATTGGCTGGACAGGTGGACATGCAGATGGTGATGCTGATCTGCTCGGAGTGGCAATCCGGGAAGCCAGAGAAGAAACTTCCATTCAGGAAATCTATCCAATCTCGGGAAAAATCTTGTCAATTGATATACTTCCTGTTCCTGCACATGAAAAACATGGCAGATCTGTTCCGGCACATCTGCATTATAATATCACATATGGACTAATTGCACCGGAACATCAAGCAATTGCAGACAAACCAGACGAAAACAGAAATGTACAATGGATTCCCACAAGAGAGATCTCCCGGCTCTGCACAGAATCCCATATGATTCCGATTTACGAAAAAATAATTACACGCATGAAAGAAATTGCCGCACAGAAGCAAGCTGTTCTGCCTGAAATTGTAAATCCATTGTCGGCTTGGTATCAGATGCATAAGCGTGATCTGCCCTGGCGGAAAGACACAGATCCCTATCATGTCTGGATTTCAGAAATCATGCTCCAGCAGACCAGAGTCGAAGCCGTGAAAAATTACTATGCCAGATTCCTGAATACTTTGCCGGATGTGCAGGCACTTGCAGCATGTCCGGAAGAAATCCTCCTGAAACTCTGGGAAGGTCTGGGCTATTACAACCGTGTCCGGAATATGCAGAAAGCCGCCAGGATCATTGTAGCAGAATACCAGGGAAAATTTCCTGTAGACTATGACAAGATCCGGAGTCTCCCAGGAATCGGAGACTACACTGCTGGGGCAATCTGTTCTATCTGTTTCAGAATGCCCACACCTGCTGTGGATGGAAATGTCCTGCGTGTGATGGCAAGAATACAGGAAAATTTCCGCAACATCCTGGATCTGAAATTAAAATCAGAACTCACTGCACAGCTCGCAAAAATCTATACACCGGAAAACAGCAATGTCCTCACACAATCCCTAATGGAACTCGGTGCAATGATCTGCATCCCGAACGGAACACCTCTGTGTGAATCCTGTCCGCTGACAGATCTATGCATGGCACATCAGAATCAAAGCACTTCACTGCTGCCTGTCAGAATCAAGAAACAAAAACGAAGAATTGAAAAAAAGACAGTTTTTATTTTGATCTCTCAACATCCAGGACAGGAACACCCCGAAATTGCGATCCAAAAACGTCCGGATTCCGGATTACTGGCATCTCTCTGGGAACTCCCTAATGTAGAAAATTTCCTGACACCAGAAGAAGCCGTTTCCCAATGCAGTTCCTGGGATGTAAAACCGAAAGAATTACTGAAAATCATAGAAAAAAAGCATGTTTTCACCCACATCACATGGGAAATGCAGGGCATTTTTCTTTTTTGTGAACCTGCACAACAGAATCATCTGACCTGGGCAGATACTAACGAACTTAAAACAAAATACTCTCTGCCAACAGCATTCCGGATTTTTCTGGAAGAAAATTTATTTCAATAATTCCTGCCTGAGATATAATAATAATTTCTTTTCCCGGCGTGACACCTGCACCTGTGTCATGCCGAGTTTTTCTGCCGTCTTTACCTGTGTCAGATTATGATAATATCTCAGCTCCAGTAATTTCCGATCCTGCGGTGCGAGCAGTGCCATCACCTGCTGCAATGCCAAACTGTCACTGATTTTCTCGTCCGGAGATTCTACTGCAATATCAATCTGGGTTTCATTCTCATCCGGTGCAGTCAGAGAAAGCACCGGACTGACTGCACACAATGCCATAGAAATATCCTCCATAGACGCACCTGTACGCTCTGCCAAAACACTGAGGGGCGGCTCTATGCCTGTTTCTTTCAGAATCTTTTCCCGGATCTGCTGCACTTTCATTGCCAGTTCCCGGAGACCTCTGGACACATGTACTGTACCACTTTCCCGGAACAGTCTTTTGATCTCTCCCAGAATCACCGGAACAGCATAAGTTGAAAACTGCACACCCCGTTCTGTATCAAATGCCCTTGCGGCTTTGACTAACCCCTCACATCCGGCGGAATACAATTCTTCATAGGCAATGCCCCGATTCCGGAATCGATTCGCACACAAATGCACCAGTCCTAAATGGTCTTCTGGCGCAGGACGTTCAGTCTGCTTCTGCATGAATCTGCCCTAACTGCCGACGCATTGTCAATGTTGTTCCGTGACCGGGTGTACTCCGGACTTGCAGATAATCTGTAAATTCCTGCATGATTGCAAATCCCAGACCTGCACGTTCTTCCTCCGGTGCAGAAGTATATAAAGGCTCCATTGCTTTTGGAATATCGGGAATCCCACAACCCTTATCTGTAATTCTTATGTAGAGTACCCGATCCGGGAGCATTCTCAGGCAGATTGACACACTGCCGGATGCATTGCGGTAGCCATGCACAATGGCATTGGTAACAGCTTCTGAAATCACAGTTCTCAGATCAGCAAGTTCCTGTGCAGTAGGATCAGCCGGAATCAGAAATGCGGAAAGAGCAGCCCTGGCAAGTGCTTCATTGGCTGAAACCGCCGGAAACACGCATTTAAATTCATTCATTGTTTTCATGAAGCAGAAACCTCCTCAGGTGTATGAATCTGGAGTTCCGCAAGGCGTTCCATGCCTGCAAGACGCAGAACTCTTGCAATATGTGCAGACGGCTGTCTGAGTATAATTTCGCCGCCTAAGGGCTGTAAAATTTTGTATCTTCCCATAATCAAACCGATTCCGGAGCTGTCCATGAATGTGACATCCCGGAAATCCAACACCAGGGTATGCGGTGTATGGGTACAGAGAGCCGTATCAATTTCTGAACGCATCTGCATTGTATTATGATGATCAATTTCTCCGGAGAGCCGGACGAGCAGTTCAGATTTCTGCATATCATAATCAATTTGCATAATAGTCATCCTTTCTGATATTCTATGAAATTATTATAGCATATTGACCATGTCGGAATTTGCAGAAAGAAATGCGACTTTCAAAAATATTAAAAAAACTCTCAGATCGCTTCATTCTGCATCTGAGAGTTTTATTTTAACAGCATTCTCCAATCAGTTTGCCATCCTGAATACCTGTTGCTTTCACAGAATACACCTGTCCCCGAAAATTTTCTCCTGGCTTGGCAGGTACTTGCAACATCACATAATTTTCTGCATGTCCGTTATGAAATGCAGATTCTTTCTGACGCTCAAACAGAACATGAAAAATCTTTCCGACACAAGATTCCAAATATTTCTGATGAAACTGTTCCGAAAGCATACATAGCTTTTCTGCACGTTGTTTCTTGATCTGTTCCGGGATCTGATCCGGCATTTCCGCCGCAGGTGTACCAGGACGTGGCGAATAACGGAAAATATGCATCTCACTGAACTGGATTTTTTCCACAAAACGAATTGTTTCTGCAAAATCCTGTTCTGTCTCACCCGGAAATCCTGTCATCAGATCTGTTGTAATTGCACAATTCGGAAATAATTCCCGGATCTTGAGAATCAGATTTTCATATTCTGCACAAGTATAATTCCTGTGCATTGCTTTTAAAATTCTGTCACAGCCACTCTGCACAGAGATATGAAAATGCGGCATTAGATCCGGAATAGAATGCAGTTTCTCCAATACAATATCTGTGAGCCCATCTGGTTCAAGAGAACCTAATCTGATTCGTGGAATCCCTGCATCAGCTATTGTTCTGACAGCATCTGCAATGCAAAGATCTGTTCCCATGCCATAACAAGCAAGATTAATCCCACAAAGCACAACTTCCTGATAACCTATTAATTTTCTGGCTTCTTCTGCAATTTCTGACAGATTTTTTGAACGACATCGTCCTCTTGCATACGGAATAATACAGTAAGAACAAAACCGATTGCAGCCATCCTGAATTTTCAGAAAAGCTCTGGTATGACCCGGATCAGAACCCTGTGGCAGAGATTCAAAACATTCACCCGGCTGAAATGCTGTATAAGCATTGAGAAAGCCCGGATTCCGGAGATAGTATTCTAACAGCTCCGGAATTTTCATTCTGTCTTTTGTGCCAAGAATAATATCTACTCCCGGCAATTCTACGGCATCTTCCGGGAATGCCTGTACATAACATCCGGTAACCAGAAAAATAGCATCTGGTGCTGCTTTCCGGAGTCTACGGATTGCTTGCAACATCCGCTTGTCACCAGAGGCAGTCACTGTACAGGAATTTAGCACAACAACATCCGCCTGTCCGGGATCAGAGACTGCATCCCACCCATTCTGTATTAATAACTGACGCATACTATCTGTTTCCGTTGCATTTACTTTACACCCGAAATTCTGCAAAAACACGTTCATAAATCACAAAAATTCTCCTTTCTGAAACTTAATTTATTATAACATACGCTCCGAATTTCTGTCAAGTACCACACAAATTGCTATGCCGCAGGAGCAATCCTGTATAAAATATTCAGCGTTCTGAGAACTCTATTTTACAAAATGCTGAAATTACAAAACAACCCTTGACAAAATTCTAAATTCGTGCTATGCTATAAGTGCAGTGAGAAAAAGCTGTACACAAGGAAAAAAGAGAAAGAAAATTCCGAAGAAGAACCATCTTAAGGAGGCTGGTTTTATGACAGAAACAAAAATCAAACTGAGTACATTTGTTGACGTGCAGGCATTCGTAGGCATCATCATGACGTTCGGCTTTGACATTGATCTCGTGTCTGGTCGCTACATTGTAGACGCAAAGTCTATCATGGGTATCTACAGCCTGGATCTGTCCAACCCGATTCTTCTGCGTGCACACACAGAAGATGCAGAGGATCTGTTCTCTGCGATTGACAAGTATATTGTCAAGTAAGTTATCCCCTAAGAAACTATTTTACAAAGAAAGATAACCTATCAACCAGATATTCTGCAAATACAGAAGCGGACTGCTCCGGCAGTCCGCTTTTTGTATTATAGCATCCTATTCCATGCCTGCTTAAATTCCTCAAAAAATGTCGGAAATTTCTGCTTTTCCCTATTATTTTCCCTGTACTGGAATACCAGGGAACGCTGTTCTGAAAAATCAGAAACTGCAATCTGTTGCAGACGATTCTCAGTGACAGCTTCTCTCACACTGGATGCATAAGCAAACAAGATACCCATCTGTGCCATTGCCAGCTCTTGCAAACAAATATCACTGCCCGCTGTCATCTTATCGGCAAAAGACTCTGGAAACGCTTCTCTCTCTGCCAGACAGCACTCCAGAATTTCTCTTGCGGAAGTTCCTGGATTCTGCAACAGCAAAGCATTCTCGAACAGCATCTCTAAAGCACACTGGTCATATTCCGCCGCAAGTTCCGGTGCGGCATATGCTGCAAATGTCACTTCCCCCATGGAAGCATTCTGAAAATGTTTGTCCAGGAAACGGGCATCTGTCAGCACGACATCCAGCTCACTATTTTCAAGCATTTTCAGCAGTTCTGATGTATTTTCAATGACAAAATCAATCTTCCTGACAGATCCGGTCTGCATGAGTTCCGTCACAATTCTGGTCATTACAATTTCACCGATTTCACCTGGAAAACCCAGACGCAATGCCTCATCTGCTTCACCCATACGCTGCAAATCAGAAATAATCTTCGCACTCATCCTGGTCATTGCCTTGGCATGTGCCTGCAAATACTCCCCCTCCTGTGTGAGATGCAATGTCTTTGACTCATAGTGAAATAATACACAATGATATTTCTTTTGTAAATGCTTGATATGTTGTGTGACAGAAGGCTGTGTAATATTCAACATTTTTGCAGTCTGCGTGTAACTTCTGGTTTCGCAGAGCGTCAGAAATGTAGCAATCCGGAAATCCAACATAATATATCGCTCCTTTTTTCTTTTTCAGATCCGGAAATCCATAGAATTATTTTTCATTATTAATTATTTTACACAATTTCAGGAAATCTGTCAAGGGGTTTTTTATAAAAATTTTTCTGAATCTTTCTGCATCTCATACATAGAATAAATTATGCAGATGATTTATCAATATATCATAAGGAGTGGAAACTATGTGCGGTATTGCAGGCATGATTGACTTCACGCAGGATCTCCGAACACAGGAGAACACATGCAAAGAGATGCAGGGAGCAATTATCCGGCGAGGTCCTGACCAGAACGGCATTTTTCTGGCGGAACATGCGGCTCTGGTACATACCAGGCTTGCGGTAATTGATCCGGTATCGGGAGTCCAGCCAATGGCATTCTCAGATCCGGCAGAAAACTATCAGATTATCTATAACGGCGAATTGTATAATACACCAGAATTAAAAAAAGATCTGGAATCGAAAGGCTGTCAGTTCCGGACAAATTCCGACACGGAAGTGATCCTGCAAGCCTATGCTGTCTATGGTGCAGAATGTGTAACACTCTTCAATGGCATTTTTGCATTTGCAATCTGGGAAGAAACCAAGCAACGGCTATTTCTTGCCAGAGACCGCATCGGTGTCAAGCCGTTATTCTATTATCGAAATCCAGATCATCCGGCTTTGATTTTCGGATCAGAATTAAAAGCAATCCTGAAACATCCTGCTGTTCCACATGAGATTGATCTCAATGGAATCAGCCAGGTATTATTATTTGGTCCCGGCAGAACACCTGGCTGTGGAGTATTCCGGCATATGCATGAAATTCTCCCGGCACATTGTGCTTATTATTCTGAAAAAAATGGACTGGAAACGCATTGCTACTGGAAGCTCGAAGCAAAAGAACATACAGAGAATTTTGCCCAGACTGCGGAGCATGTCCGATTCCTGGTCACCGATGCCATCCGGAGACAACTTGTTTCAGATGTTCCAATCGGAACATTCTTGTCCGGCGGACTGGATTCCAGCCTGATCTCTTCCGTTGCAGCAAGAGAATTTCAGAAACAGGGACGTACCCTACACACATTTTCAGTGGATTATCTGGATAATGATAAATACTTCCAGAAAAGCAAATTCCAACCGAATAGCGATCCGGCATATATTCGGATCATGCAGGAATATTTACATGCAGAGCATCACTGGACTGTGATTGATACTCCTCAGCTTGCATCCGCTCTGTTCCAAGCCGTAGAAGCACGAGATCTCCCAGGCATGGCAGACGTAGACGCATCCCTCCTAGCATTCTGCAAAGAGATCAAGAATCATGTCACTGTGGCTCTCTCCGGAGAATGTGCTGATGAACTCTTCGGCGGTTATCCCTGGTACAGAGATCCAGAAATCCGGGAGGCTTACGGATTCCCCTGGTCACAGAGTACAGATTACAGACTAAGTTTTGCTAAACCGGAAATTGCAGAGCTTCTTCGGAATCGAAATGATATTCACCAGGAATATCAGAATACACTTGCCCGGACTGCATTGCTTCCCGGAGAATCCCCTACAGAAAAACGTATGCGTGAAATGATGCGTCTGAATCTGGATTGGTTCATGCAGACATTGTTGGATCGCAAGGATCGCATGAGCATGTGGAATGCTCTTGAAGTCCGTGTGCCATTCTGCGATTACAGAATTGCCCAGTATTTATATAATATCCCCTGGGAATTTAAAGAATACCAGGGATACGAAAAAGGCTTACTTCGGGAAGCCATGAAAGACTATCTCCCGGACGAAATTCTCTGGCGCAAGAAAAGTCCTTATCCCAAGACGCACAATCCGAATTATCTCATGGCAGTCACGAAACTCCTGGAAGATCGTTTGCAAAATCCGGATGCACCAATCCTGCAAATCATTGAGAAAAAAGCTCTTGAAAATCTTATGTATGGCGACAAAAATATTCAGTTCTACGGGCAACTGATGACCAAACCACAGACAATCGCCTACTTCTTCCAGTT
>CAMWOX010000045.1 GCA_947175975.1 uncultured Ruminococcus sp. | reverse complement strand
CCGGTGAGAAGATCGTGGAAATGACAGTGTTAGCCGCAATGGCTGCACCAAGTGCGGCGATCTGCACGATGCAATGCCTGAATTATAACAGGAATGCCGCCTACGCTTCAGAATTATTCGGTGTAACGACATTATTTTCTGTTGCAACCATGCCCCTGATGATGATTCTTTAC
This sequence comes from uncultured Ruminococcus sp., assembly GCA_947175975.1. Taxonomy (GTDB): domain Bacteria; phylum Bacillota; class Clostridia; order Oscillospirales; family Ruminococcaceae; genus UBA3855. The sequence goes on along the minus strand of CAMWOX010000045.1, from coordinate 9,773 downwards.
GAACTGACGGCAAAATAGTTTTGCTTTCATAGGTGACACCTGAAAATCTGATCCGTGACGCAGATGTTACAATAATTCGCTATGAAATATGTAGAAAAATTCACCGAAATTTTATGCAAATCAGAGATTTTTCGGGATTTCAACAAAATTTAAACAAAAAAGCCTTGTGATTTCCTGTGAAATTTGCTATAATAGCTGATAATGATACAGGTGCAGGATTGGCTTGCACCAGTATATGCGATAGATTCATAATGCAAGGAGGTTTTTGATTATGAAACATAAGAGAATTTTATCCGCTGTCATGGCAATGGCACTGCTCGGCACGATGCAGGCAGTTGCAGTTCATGCAGAAGAAGCAGAAAATGCGGAGAATATCGAAAATATCGAGAATGTGGAAAATGTTGAAAATCAGGATGCTGAGGAAGAGTCGCCGCAGACAACTGCTCCAGAAACAGAGCCAGAAGCACCTTTGACAACACCGGAAGAAATCCAGACCGAACCTGTTACAACACCGCAGGCATCTGAGACGGATGCACCTGCAACCACAGCCGCAACACTTGCAACGGAAACAGATGCAACAACGGAAGTTGTTTCAAGTGAATTGAAAAAACCGGAGCCAGGCAATTTCAAAGTGAGTTCTGCACCCGAAGGATCAGATGGTGAGAGTGCTGTTATTTCTTGGAATCCCGTGGACGGTGCAGACGGCTATCAGATTTACAGAACGACAGTAGAAGAGTCTGATCCGGACACACCTACTTCCTACACATTTGATGTAAAGGGTACATCCTATCAGACATCCGGGTCGATTCCTTATAAAGAAACGATCAAAGTCAGAGCATTCAAACTTGTCAATGGAGAAAGAATCTATAGTGCATGGAGTGAAAGCAAAACAGTTTACCTGAATGGCATGAAAGATACAGATACTCCATCTACGACACAAAAGCCTGATAGTACAACTACACCCAAGACAACCACAACAACTGCTAAGACAACGACCACCGGCAAAACTTCTACAGCAGCCAAGAGTACAACTGCTTCTGATACCGAGACAAAAACAGGATCTCCCAAAACAGGTGATACCAGCTCTGTGGAACTCTGGATTGGTGCAGGCACAACAGCGGCGATTGCTGCTTCTATTACAAGAAAGAAAAAAGACAATCAGTAAAATCTGAAATCTGCTCCCTGCCTGTTCTCTCGCAGAACAGGCAGATTTTTTGGAAATTTTAAAATTTATGTAATTAGGACTTGCTTTTTTTCAGAAACTATGCTATAATAATAGCATTGTTTGATTTGTTTTCTTTATTTTTTCATTTTCTCCAGAAAGGAGTCGTTTCATGCTGAGTGGAATCAGTAAGCTGGATTTAAAGCGTATCAATAGAATGCAGGTTCTCCGCACGGTATGGGAGGCAGGGCCGATCTCAAGAGTGGATCTTGCACAGCAGCTGCAAATTACCCGTGCATCGATCACGCAGATTACAAATGCAATGATTGCGGAAGGTCTTCTTGTAGAAATCGGAGAAGCACCTTATCAGAATCAGAATAATAATAAACTTCCGAAAGGACGCAGAAAAATCCTGTTGGATATTAATGCGAATCATAAATTTGTACTTGGAGCTGTCATAGGTGATCAGGAAATCAGTGTTGGATTGTGTACAATGCATATGGAGATCCTGGACAAGGCAAATATGGCATGTAATCCGCACACCAGCCGTAAGGAGATCATACAGTTTATTATTTCAGCGACAGAACGCATGATAAGCAACAGTTGTCTGACAAAGCATGATGTACTGGGGATCGGTGTTGGTGTCATGCCCACTATGATCGGACGTATGCGTGTTTTTTATAAAGATGGTATATTAGATTTTTCGGAGCTGACAAAGTCACTTTCTGATTATCCCCAGATGCCGTCTGTGACCTGCGGTAATGCTGTGTGGCTGCAAGCACTTGCCAATGCGGATCTGCAAAGGAACAGCATCAGTGCCAATCAGATTTTCGTCTATATGGGCAGTCATATCCATATGGCATTGCTGCGACCGGAAAAAACAGAGCAGGATTATCTTACTTACAGTTATCTGACAGAACGCTGTATTATCCGTCCTAATGGAAGACAGCAGGACGGCTATCCGGCAGGATCTGTCCGGGCGCAGTTATCGACACAGGCAATGCAGGCACGCATTGCAGAAGTATACAGTAAGGAGCGTACGCCGTTCTTGTATTCCATAACAGACGGCTATATTCAGCATGTTACACTGGAACAGATGTATCAGGCATGTTCTGCCGGAGATGTCCGCTGTGAAGAAGTCGTCCGGGAAATTATGCAGGACTGGAGTGTACTGCTGCATAATTTTGTCTGCTGTTTCCAGGCACAGCATGTGATACTGCACCATTTCGGCTTGTCCGACAAAGGGTTATTATATTTTAAGCGTTATATAAAAGATTTCGCAGGGGAAGACATTGCAGGCAGAATTGTTTGCAGTTGTATTGAAGAAAAAACAGATTTCCTTGCCGGATGCTCATTGGCACTGTTGAAGAATTTTTATATGAAAGGCGGTATCCTGCCAGATACGTCATTTATCAGAAAATAGAATATCAGGCAATGAGGCCTCATTCGGTTTGCTTTCGGAAAAGTCAGACCGGGTGAGGTTTACACTTTTGCACAGATAGAATTATATAATGGAGGTTTTTTTATGGGAGATCATAATTCGAAAACAAAATATGTATTTGTAACAGGCGGTGTTGTTTCTGGTCTTGGAAAGGGTATTACAGCGGCATCCCTGGGACGTTTGCTTAAAGCAAGAGGATATAAAATCACGGTTCTGAAACTGGATCCCTATATCAATGTAGACCCCGGCACAATGAGTCCCTATCAGCATGGGGAGGTTTTTGTGACAGAAGACGGCGGCGAGACAGATCTTGATCTGGGGCATTATGAACGTTTTATTGACGAAAATCTTTCTGTGAATAATAATGCCACAACAGGTAAAATTTACTGGACTGTTCTCAATAAAGAACGCAGAGGAGATTATCTCGGCGGCACTGTGCAAGTAATTCCACATATTACGAATGAAATCAAAGAAAGAATTTACCGTGTTGGCAAGAATAGCAATGCTGATATTGTGATTACGGAAATCGGCGGTACAGTGGGAGATATTGAGAGTACACCATTCCTGGAGGCGATCCGGCAGTTTGTCGGAGAAGTCGGAAGAGAAAATGCCATGTATATCCATGTGACACTCCTGCCGTTTATTGCAGGTTCTAATGAACTGAAATCCAAGCCGACACAGCATTCTGTCAAGGAATTATTATCCATCGGTATTCAGCCGAATATCATTGTTTGCCGGACAGAACAGGAAATTCCGCAGGAGGTCGCTGAAAAAATTGCTCTGTTCTGTAATGTCAGAAAAGAAGATATTATCCAGAATCTGACTGCTCCATCGCTCTATGAAGTCCCCATGATGTTGGAACAAGAGGGACTTGCCAAAGAAGTCTGCTATCATCTGGGACTGATCAACCGGGGGCCAGATCTTGCCGACTGGATTGCTATGACAGAACGGCAGAATAAAGCCGTTCACAGAATTACAATCGGACTTGTCGGCAAGTATGTTGCTTTGCAGGATGCTTATTTATCCGTTGCAGAAGCACTCCGGCATGGTGGTATTGTAAATGATACACAGGTCGAAATCCTATGGCTGGATTCTGAAAAAATCACACCGGAAACAGCAGAGTCGATTCTGATTCCCTGTGATGGTATCATTATTCCTGGAGGCTTTGGTGATCGTGGCATTGAAGGCATGATAGAGGCAATCCGCTACGCAAGGGAAAATCAGATTCCGGCATTTGGAATCTGCCTGGGAATGCAGATGATGGTTATCGAAACTGCAAGACATCTTGCCGGACTGGAACAAGCTAATTCTTCCGAATTTGTGCCGGATGGTTCACAGAGTGTGATTGATATTATGGATGATCAGAAAGATATTACAGAAAAGGGTGGCACAATGCGTCTGGGATTATATCCTTGCCGTCTGATGGAAAATACACTTGTACAGAGTATCTATGGTGAAGAGTTAATTTATGAACGGCATCGTCACAGATGGGAGTTTAACAATGCGTACCGGCAGATTCTGACAGATACAGGTTTAAAAATCGCCGGACTTTCTCCGGATCATAAGCTTGTGGAAATTATTGAACGTCCGGAACATCCGTGGTTTGTCGGCGTACAGTTTCATCCAGAATTTAAATCCCGTCCGAACCGTCCGCAGAAATTATTTGCAGATTTTATCCGGGCAGCACTTGCACATAAAGCGTAAATCAGCATAATTTTTTCTTGTTTTCTCTTGCATTTTGACGGATTTTGTGCTATGATAATAAAGATAAAATTATTTTAACCGGAAAGGGATTTTGATCCAATGCAAAATTTGAAAAAAATTGGTTTTGACAATCAGAAATATCTGACTATGCAGTCTGCGCATATTCGTGAGAGAATTGCTAACTTTGGCGGTAAGCTCTATCTGGAGTTCGGTGGAAAATTATTTGATGATTACCATGCATCACGGGTACTGCCCGGATTCAAGCCGGACAGTAAATTACAGATGCTGCTCCAGCTCAAAGAAGAAGCCGAGATTGTAATTGTCATTAATTCCAATGATATTGAGAAAAATAAAGTCCGTGGTGATCTGGGTATCACATATGATGTAGACGTGATCCGGCTGTTCCAGATCTTTACGAAAATCGGACTCTATGTGAGCAGTGTTGTTCTCACGCAGTATGAGAGCAAGCCGGCTGTGGATGCATTCCAGAACCGTCTGGAATCTCTCGGACTGAAAGTCTATCATCATTACCGGATTAAAGGCTATCCTTCGGACTTGAAACGCATTATCAGTCCGGACGGCTACGGAAAAAATGATTACATTGCAACATCCCGGAAATTAGTTGTTGTGACTGCACCAGGACCAGGCAGTGGCAAAATGGCAACCTGTCTGTCACAGCTCTATCATGAGCATCAGAGGGGCATCCGTGCCGGATATGCGAAATTTGAGACATTCCCGATCTGGAATATTCCGCTCCGGCATCCTGTGAATATTGCCTATGAGGCTGCAACTTCAGATCTGAATGATGTGAACATGATTGATTCTTTTCATCTGGAAGCCTATGGAGAAACAACTGTGAATTATAACAGGGATATTGAAATCTTTCCGGTACTCAATGCAATGTTTGAACATATTCTTGGAGAGTCGCCTTACAAATCCCCTACGGACATGGGGGTGAACATGGCAGGCAACTGCATTATTGATGATGCTGTCGTATGTGAAGCATCCCGGCAGGAGATTATCAGAAGATATTATACAGCATTGTGCGGACAGCGAAAAGGCACTGCAACGGATGCGGAAATCTATAAACTGGAATTGCTCATGCAGCAGGCAAAAATCAAGCCGGAAGATCATTTTGTGATTGCACCTGCATTAGCAAAAGAACAGGAAACCGGAGAGCCGGCAACAGCTATGCAGCTCCCGGATGGAACAATTCTCACGGGCAAAACATCCGACTTATTGGGTGCATGTTCGGCACTGTTGCTGAATGCCCTGAAATATTTTGCTGGGTTGGATGATACTGTATTGCTGATGTCTCCACATGTGATTGAACCAATCCAGAATCTGAAAATTCAGCATTTGGGAAATCAGAATCCGAGATTGCATACGGATGAGACATTATTGGCATTGTCGATTTGTGCGACGACGGATGAGAATGCGAAAAAAGCTATGGAACAGATTGCAAAACTCCGGGGCTGTGAAGTGCATTCGACTGTGATTTTGTCCGCTGTGGATGAGAGAATTTTCAAGCGTCTGGGTGTGAATTTAACTTGTGAGCCGAAATTTTCTTAAAATTAATATGATGGTTGAGTTTGGAATAAACTGCAAAGGTTGCAAATGAAATGCAAATAATTATAAATGCAATTGAACATCAAGGGGAAGATATCATAGTTAATTGTGATTTGGATATTGGAATGCTTAAGGGAATCTGGAAAGGCAAAAGCCCGCCTGTTTTAAATTCTCATTATTATGTGGAGCTTACATTAGATGACCTTATTCCTGAACAAATAAAAGCACTGCCAAGAAACAAAAAATATATCATCGGAGTCGGAGTCAAAAATGATGACGTGCTTTTTGCAGGGATATGTGAAGATTACGATGGTGAAATATACTATATTCGCTTTGAATGTGACTGGTTAGAAATGATTGATATTAAAGAAGATGCACAAAGTATTCATTTAGAAGATAATATTTTATTTTGGATGGATTATCATCAGGTGCAGATTTTTCCTTATGATATTCTTTAAAGCTCCAGCTAAGCAAAAAAGTCCCCCTGTCAGGAGGACTTTTTTCAATTAGTCTGCTATGTGCGTGAGAATGGTTTCGCCAATATTTTTGTATAAAATTTCATTATCTTGGTATGTGATCGCAAGCAGTCCTTCATTGGTTTTCAACAATGTACTGATGTCTACATAATGCAGACCGATTTCGTCAGCGAGTGCGAATAATGCCGTATTCCAGTCGTCCGTCTGCTGGGATAATTCCAGATCGTTTTTCGGCAGTGCTGTCAGAATATAAATCGGCATACTGGCTTTCTGTTCCTGGATACCAGCCGTCAGATTTCGCAGAGCTGTGAGTGTTTTTTCCTGATCATCAGGCAGATCATACCAGAGATACACTGCTTTTGCATCTGCAATGTTCCGGCTGATACTCTTTATCCGGCTTTCGGACATCCCTGCAACATTGTCCGTGAATACAAGACTTGTTTTTGTGTCATAGTAAGCCGTCAAGGAAGACACATCCCCAATAAATGCGCATTCAGACATGCGCTGCTCTTCGGCACGATCAGAAGCCGGTACAGGATTTATAACAGATTTTTTATTTTTGGATGCTGATTTTTCTGTGCTGCCAGCGGACTGATTCTGCTGACTGTTAAGAATTTCACGTTCCCAATAATCCGGATCAGAAGTCGCACTGAGCATATACAAGCCGAAAATCGCTGAAAAAGACAAAAGAATCAGAAAAAATAACACACCTAATTTGAATTGCAAAAACGGTTTTGATTTTTTCTTTTCAACTTTGCGATATTTTTTAGATGTTTTTGAATTACTTTTCGAGTTTGCCATGATTTTATGATTGCCTCCCGTTTTGTTTTTTGTTTGCCTTATTATTATTATAACCGAAATAAAATGCTTTTGCAAGCATTTTTCTTTGATTTTTAGAAATTCTTAAAAAAATGTTGCAAATTCCTGAATCTTATAGTATAATATTAGTTGGACGTATAAACCTGATAATTGATTTGTCTTAGATAAGGAGCGGTTTTATGTGTGGTTTTGTAGGGTTTACCAATCAGATTGACAATGCCAATCAGGTCATTGAAAATATGATGAATGCCATCCGGCACAGAGGGCCTGATGCAGGCGGTAAATATGTAGATGCAGAAATAGCACTCGGTCACAGGAGATTGAGTATTATTGATGTTTCCGAGCAGGGCAATCAGCCACTGTACAGTCAGGACGGCAATTTGGTTCTGGTTTTCAATGGCGAAATCTATAATTTTAAGGAAATCCGTGCGGAACTTGAACAGCAGGGCTATCAGTTCCGGACACAGACGGATTCAGAAGTCCTGATTTACAGTTATGCCGCATATGGTACGAAAATGCTTGAGAAACTTCGTGGCATGTTTGCATTTGTGATCTGGGATAAGAAACATAAAAGATTATTCGGCGCACGGGATTTCTTCGGCATCAAGCCATTGTATTATGCAAAGATGGGTGATACACTTCTGTTCGGTTCTGAGATCAAAGCATTTTTACAGCATCCGGCTTTTGTGAAAGAATTGAATACGGCGGCACTGGAAGAATATTTAACATTCCAGTATTCCGCAATGGATGAGACATTTTTCAGGAATGTATATAAGCTCCAGCCGGCACATTATTTTATCTATGAAAATCAGAAATTAGAGATCAAGCGATACTGGGATGTGCATTTCCGTCCAGATGAAAAGCCGGATTTGAAACAGTGGGTGCAGGAGATTTCCAAAGTGTTTCATGAATCCGTGCAGGCACATAAGATTGCAGATGTCGAAGTCGGATCTTTTCTTTCCAGTGGTGTGGATTCCAGTTATGTAGCGGCAATTGCCGATGTTGATAAAACTTTCACAGTTGGTTTCGGCAAGGATGAGAAATATAACGAAATCGGCTGGGCAAAGAATTTTTCTAAAGCCATCGGCAAGAAGAATTATTCAAAAGTCATTGAGCCAGAAGAATACTGGGGTGAACTGAAACATATTCAGTACCAGATGGATGAACCATTGGCAGATCCGGCGGCAATCGCTTTATATTTTGTCTGCGGACTGGCAGCAAAACAGCTTAAGGTGGTTTTATCCGGAGAGGGTGCGGATGAAATTTTCGGCGGCTACAATGTTTATAGTGAGCCAAATGCAACAGCTTATGACAAGCTCCCACGGGGATTGAAACGCAGTATTGGTATGGCTGCAGAAAAGCTCCCGGCAAAGCGTGGTGTGAATTTCTTTGTCAGAAAGGGAAAAGATCTGGAAGAGCGATTTATTGGCAATGCCTACATGTTCACACCGGAAGAACGTAAGAATTTATTAAAGATCCGGACGGATGCACCAGATCCCACAAAACTGACGGCACATTATTACAAGCGTGTGGCAGATCAAGATGAAGTCACAAAAATGCAGTATCTGGATCTGCATATGTGGATGGCAGGAGATATTTTGCTGAAAGCCGATAAAATGAGTATGGCACATTCTCTGGAATTGCGTGTGCCTTTCCTGGACAAGGAAGTGATGAAGCTCGCTGAGAGGATTCCTGCAAAATACCGTGTCACACGGAAAGAAGTGACAGATGAGCATACACCCTACATTACGAAATATGCCATGCGTTTAGCAGCAAAACAGGATACACCGCAGGAAACTGCAAAAACTGCTGCTAAGAAAAAACTTGGTTTCCCTGTGCCGATTCGTGTATGGCTCAAAGAAGATAAATATTATACTATCGTGAAAAATCGCTTTGAAAGTGATGCAGGCAAGAAATTTTTCCATACAGAACAGCTGATTCAGCTCCTGAATGACCACAAGGACGGAAAAGCGGATAACAGCCGTAAAATCTGGACGGTGTTTATGTTTCTGACTTGGTATGCTGTTTATTTTGAAAATGAAAGCTATGCATTTGCTTCTTGAAAATAAAGGCTCTGTTAAATAAAAATATGACAGGTTTGGAGCAATGATAAATCAAAAATTCGTGAGGTAAATATGAAAAATATATGGAATAGATGGTTGAAAGACATCTTATTGATATATTGTTGCTTATACACACTTGCAACAATAGTAAATAGTATTAAATATTTGTCTATGGGTATATATGAAGATCCGTCTGGAAATTGGCATGAATTAGATCGGGCAGTTGTAGTGCTAATTGTTGTTACAGCATATGCCTTGATTAAAAATATACGACTAAAAAATTTTTGGTTAAAGGATATAATTGTATATATTCCAACAATGGGACTTACTTTCTTATATGTTTTTCTAAGAGGATTTACTGGTGAATTAGCATCTACTGCTTACAGGGATATTTTTGTTAATTTCACTGTTGGATTTGGAATTGTATCAGTAATTGCATTTGTTGTAACCTGTATAATAAAAAAAAGAAGATAACTTTTTAATAATATAAGTTATAAGAATTCTGGTTGTCCTTAAGACTGTGAACATTCGAAATTCTA
>CAMWOX010000044.1 GCA_947175975.1 uncultured Ruminococcus sp. | reverse complement strand
CTTCAGGAGCTTTTTTTGTGATTTTAATTCTTTTTGGAAGAGGGTGTATAAACTGTGGGAAGTTCCGGCAGATCGTAGTCCGTTCCCAGGAAGTAATCTGTATGCGGCGGTTGGTTGTAGCCGTTATTCTGGGATGCAACCTGCACACGATATTGTGTATTATGCATGAGTGTATAAATCGGATATTCACTTGTGTAAGTCGTTGTGAAAACACGGAGTCCTGTGCCGTCACTCTTACGGAAGATCATTTCTTCCCGCCAGTCACCCATCAGATCGCAGGTAATGCAGGCATTGGATTTGGATGCATTGTTATAGCTGATGCCGTCGCCTGTGAAGACTCTGCCCTTGCCGTACTGGTCAACCATTGTCCGATCAAGGACGGCTCTTTCGAGAACATCCGTCCAGTAGACAACGGAATTTTGTCCCCATTTAGTGATATCCGACCACTGGCAGACGATTTCATGATTTCCGGTCGTTGCATAGACATTTCCGGAATGAGAACCAACCATTTCGGCACTGTCGTTTCCAGGGATCAGATTATCTGCCAGGCATCTGCCGGTATCATCTCCGGCTGTTTCTCGGAATAATTCTTTTCCGGTTGCGGCATCCCGGAGCTGTACACCAAAATTGATCTTCTTGCCGTTCGGATGGACTTCATCTTCGAGACACTGGAAAATTTCCAGTCCAGGATTAGACAGATCAAAATCACCAATATGAATGGAATCACCATGTGCATTGCCTGTGGTATATAATAACTTACCATTGTGATCCACGACAGCAGAACCAATTACAACTTCATCATAGCCATCATTGTCAACATCTGCCGCCATGCAGTGATGATTGCCATCGCCATATCCGGCAGTATTTTTGTCATAGCCGGAATCCCATGTCCAGCGTTTCACGAGTTTGTGATCCTTGACATCCCAGGCAGCGACAACAGCTCTTGTATAATAACCACGTCCGAATACAGCACTTGGATGTTCACCATCCAGATAAGCCACGCAGGCTGTGAATCTGTCTACACGATTGCCGTAATCATCGCCCCAGTCAGTGAAATCGCCTCTTGCAGGATCATAATTCTGCGTATCGAGTGCCGCACCTGTTTCACCATCAAAGAGTGTGATATATTCCGGACCTGTGAGGATTCTTCCGGCGGAGTTTCTGTAATCTGCTTTGGCATCGCCAATTGTTTTTCCTTTGCCGTCAACTGTGCCGTCCGCAGTTTTGCAGATCAATTCTGCTTTGCCGTCACCATCAAAATCATACACATTGAACTGCGTATAATGCGCACCTGCACGGATGTTTTTGCCTAAATCAATCCGCCATAACATCTTGCCATTCAGTTTATAGCAATCCAGATACACATTACCTGTGTAGCCGTTTTTGGAATTATCCTGCGAATTGGAAGGATCCCATTTGACAATGATTTCATATTCGCCGTCACCGTCCACATCTGCAACGGAGCAGTCATTCTCTGTGTAAGTGCAAGTTGTGCCGTCTGGCATGGTCAGATCAGCCGGTTTCTGTGTTGGAATATCGAAATATGCACCGCTCTGCCCGGAATTTTTTGTGCCGAATACAGTCGCTGTATTTGCAAATTCTGTCATAGTTGTTCCCACGAATGTATCAATTGTGTAGGCATCCTCTGGTTTACCGCCGTCAATATAATAATTGCTTGCCTGCCCGGATGCAATATCCGCTACAAATTCGCCATTCCGATAGAGCTTGAAATGTGTATCGGAGCTGTCGGTAGCGAGTAATCTCCAGGAAATCAACATTCCTGATCCAGTATTGGCTGCGACAATGCCTCTGTTAAGATCTTCCACCTGTCTGCCGATGCCGTATTGATTATTCTCATTAAGATCCACAGGTTTGCCCTGGATGGGAGCAATTTCCTGGGACGGACTTGCTTTCTGGTCGGATTTTTTGATCGCAATATAATCAATATTGGGTGCGCCGTCCGATGTTTGGGATGTGAATGTAATTTGATTCATGCCGGACTGCAAGGGGAGATATACTGTTTCTTCCTGCCAGTCCGTCCATGCGCCGGTTGTTTTGCCCTGAAGCGTCCAGGATTGAATCTGATTGCTGACAGTCACAGCAATGGATCTGTCTGCCGTTCCGCCGTTGGCATAACGGACGGTGACAGCGTAAATCCCGTCAGAATCCGCAGAAACAGTCCAATTCACACTGGTATTTTCTTTGTTGTCCAGATTCAGATAAGCAGATTCTGTAAAGCCTGTATTAGTTGTTTCAGAAACGCCCTCTGTGTAATTACCATTAATTGCAGCATAGCGGCGTTCTGCACCTGTATCCTGTTTTACTAATTTTTGCTTGCCATGCAGATATTTTTGCAATGCAATAATATCCTTGACAGCAAAATTTCCGTCCCCTGTAACATTTGCATTGCGTTTCTGTTCTGTCGTACCTTTGCCGGAAAGCAGGATTTGTTTGGAGATCAGCCAGTCATAAATGTTGACAATTTTGTCGTTGTTGAGATCACCTGCAATGTAGTCCGAACCGCCGGTGACTGTGACTTTGGTCTCGGTTGGATTTTCGGACAAAACACTTACCGGAATGAGTTCCCAGTCCTGGCAGTTAATCCCATTAAGTTCCCATAACTGGACGTTTGCACCGGGTGCAGTATCTGCATTGATAATTTCCACAGCTTTCCCGGTGGATTTACTAACAATCCGGAAACTGCCGTCGGCATTTGCGTCCAGGCTGAACAGTTGTTCATCTTTGCCGGATGCCTTGGCAATGCTTACATTCCCGGATTTTGCATCTGCCTGAATTGCACTGCCATCCGGAGACAGAAACTGATAATAGTCGCCGGATTCTTTTAATTGCCAGGTATTGGAAGTTTCTGCTCTGATGAGCGTGTTTTGGATAATATTATTATCCTTTTCGATGCTCATGTAGATCTTGCTGTTGACATTGCGAATCACGTAAGTACCGTTCAGTGTATCTGTATCTTTTGCTGATACAGAATCCGTATTCTGTGAGATTCCCACAGGAAGAGCTGTCAGCATCATGACAGCGGCAAGGAATGCTTTTATTTTTTTCATAAATTAAATTCTCCTGTTCTAAAATAAGATCAAAATCACAAACAAATCTTTATTATTATTATACATTATTTACTGAATTTGTCAAGAGTTTTAAATTAATTTCTCCAAATTCCTGTTTTGAAGAATGCAAATTATGAAAAATATCTATAATTTTATTGAAAACATCCTGCAAAATTATAAATTGTTACAAAAATTTCAGATTTTTAAAAATTTTTTTAAAAACATGTCAGGTTTTGTACGTCCAGATTGTTTTATTATTAGAACTGCAAAAATACTGAGAATTTCAGAAAAATTAATATCCGATTAAGATTTACCTAAGAACCATGAAAAAACGGTAAAATCTATTGACAAATATGCTATCGTGTGTTATACTATTTTGTGTATTAATGGGAATAGTACACCAATTCAGGAGGTTTTTATCATGAAAAATAAGAATACAAAAAAATTCATTCAGAAAAGCATGACTGTCATGCTCGCATCCCTGATGCTTAGTTCTGTTCTGACAGGATGCTCCAAAGAGGGGGATGCAGATAATTCCAGCTCCGGCACATCACAGTCTTCCAGTAATTCCGGTGATAAGTCCGGAAATAAATCTGGAAAGACAACTGCGCTGGATATTTCTTTCGATCATTCCTATTCGTCGGAGGAAATTAAAATTGATGGCATGAAAGGATACAATAGTTTTTATGCCATAGGAGAAAATTTTCTGATTAATGGCTATGATGAAGATTATGAAAGCAAAATGGTTCTGTATCATCCGGCAGACAAATCTATTGAAGAAGTAAAGTTCGCTTATCCTGAAACACTGGATGAAAAAGTAGAATGCTATCCGATGATGAATTTTTTGAATCCAGATGGTAATCTGACGTTTATCTTCAATGCCTATTCCTGGGATGAGGAAAATGAAGAAAATCCCTACCAGGATCTGGGGTATACGATGGAAGTCTATGATGCAGACATGAATGTATTGGAGACCAAAGATATGAACGACATATTTGAGGAGAATACATACTTCAATACAATGCTCTGTGATTCTGCGGGGAATTATTATGCTGTTGTCGAGATTATCAATAACGATATGGGCAATAGAGTCATTGCAGTTTATGACAAAGATTTCAACAAGACAGGGGAGATCAGTGGGGAGTTTCAGTATGTCAACTCCATGTTTCTGACAAAAGACAATACAATTTGTATTTCTTATCAGGACAATGAATGGAATTCCTGTGTCGGGAAAATTAACACAGAATCCAAAACAATTGAATCCATTGAAATCGCTGATATGCCCTCATGGTTCAACGGTACATTTGCCGGGAATGGCGGAAATTATGATTTTTATTTCTATGATTCCACTGCGATCTATGGTGCAAATCTTGCAGACGGCAAATGCGAGGAAGTTGTGAATTTTTTAAATTCTGACTTTATGGGCGATAGCATTAACCAGATTACCATGCTGCCGGACGGGCATTTTATGATCTCCACTTATGATTATGACGGAAGCGATGACGCAGGTGTTTATGTCCTGACAGAACGTGACCCGAAAGAATTTGAAAATGTCCAGATGATTACACTTGCGACATGTTGGACTTCCTCCTCACTCAGCAAAGCTGTCAGAAATTTTAACCGCCAGGATTCCGGCTACCGGATCGGTATTGTGGATTATAGTAAATACAACACAGAAGAAGACTGGGAAGCAGGCATTGCGAAATTTGAAAGCGATATGACATCCGGCATTGTCGCAGATATTATCTGCACGAGCAGTATTTCTTATGAGAAATTTGCCAACAAGGGCATTTTCCTGGATCTCGGCGACTATGTCAGCACACTGAATCCGGATGAATATTTCATGAACGCATTGGACTCGCTCCGATATGGCGATACCCTCAACAGAATGGGGTTCAGCTTTAATGTCCAGACATTGCAGGCAAAAACAGAACATGTCAACGGCAAAAGCGGTATTTCTGTAGCAGAATTTATGGAACTGATTCAAAATCTTCCTGATGGTATGGAGGCATTCCAGGAGATGTCCCGGAGCAGTGCATTGTATCAGCTCTGTAGTGGAAATCTGAATGCATTTGTTGATGTGAAGAATGCTACCTGTACTTTCAATACACCGGAATTTGTGCAGTTGTTAGAACTGTGTAAATCTTATCCGGAAGACAGCAGTATGAAGGGTGATAAAACACAGGAAGAATGGGATGCTTACTGGAATGAATATGAATATCAGTATATTAATGATAAAACCCTGTTCCAGCAGTTTTATATCCACGATCTGAAGCAGACTCTCCGGGAACGGTACCAGTATTTTGATAAAGCAGATGTCACACTGGTCGGCTATCCCACAGTAAAAGAAAACAGCAACGGCGGAAGATTCAATTTTGATTACACGCTTGCCATTTCTGCCAATTCTGCAATGAAAGACCAGGCATGGGGATTCTTTACAGATATGTTGTCCGAAGAATCTCAGGAAAAATTAGGCTGGCAGCTCCCGCTCCGGAAAGAAGCATTTGACAAGATAGCCGAAGAAGCGATGCAACCGGAGACTTACAAAGATCAGAATGGCGAAACGCAGTTGATTACCTGGTATCGTGGTTCTGAAGAGATGGAACAGATTATCCCGACACAGAAAGATATTGATGAAATTAAAAATTACATCATGAACATTACAGAAATAGCGTATTATGATGAGCAGATTTATACAATCGTTCAGGAAGAAACAGAGAAATTCTTCTCCGGTGACCAGACGGCGCAGGCGGCGGCAGATATGATCCAGAGCCGTGCAAGTCTGTATCTGTCAGAACAGAGCTGATCACAAATTTTATAAAAGTTGGTAACAATTTCCTCCTAAGAAATTTTATCATAAAAAACCTTGCTGAAATTACGGGATTCAGCAAGGTTTTATTTTTTTAGAATCTATTGACACGTAATAAGTTACGTGTTATAATATGAATAAAGAGGTGAAATCCATGCCCAGTATCTCATCAAGAGAAATTATTAGAAAACTCAAAAAAATGGATGGTATGAAGTGAATTGTGTCGGTGACCATCATCAGTACAAGCATCCGACCAAAAAAGGCAGAGTAACTGTCACACATCCAGTAAAAGATGTTCCGCTGCCAACTGTCCGAAATATAGAAAAACAAGCAGGACTTAAGCTGTTATAATTCAGAAAGGAGTTATCTATGAAAGATATGTATACATTCCCGGCTGTTTTTGAAATCTGTGATAATGGAATTTCTATCCTGTTTCCAGATTTGCCCGGCTGTCTGCCCTGTGCAGAAAATCTTGAAAATGCTATCAAAAATGCAAAAGAAGCACTTTTGCTGCACCTTTATGGCATGGAAGAAGATAATGAAGAAATTCCAGAACCAACCGCATTTTATCAAATTAAACTGCATGAGAATCAGACAATTATGCTGATTGAAGTGTATATGCCGCCGTTTCGTGAAAAACAACATAAGAAATTTGTCAAAAAAACTTTGTCTATTCCATCATGGATTAATGCACAAGCGGAACATGCAGGCATTAATTTTTCAAAGACATTACAAGAAGCTTTGTTACAGAAATTACATCTGAACTGAATTTCTCACCTGATCGCTCTGTGATAACACAGGGCGAACTTTTATTAATTAATTTTTATTTATTGTGATTTCGTACTGATTATTTTCACATGCACCGATTGTAACTGTGTAGCCAGTATCAATGGACTCTGATTCATCATCTGCGTACCAGTGAAAACCGGAAATATCGCCGTTCAGGACATCGCCTGTCCGGAATACGTCTCCGCCCTGCGTATCGTTTACAAGCCGGATCAGGCGGATTCCTGCGTCGTCATTATTGGTAAATTCTGAACCGTTCTCGAATTTGAAATGCTTCCACCAGCCATTGTCATGAATATCCGCTTTGACATGATATGCCCGGATGCCGTTACCGACTGTCACCCACGGATAAACACTGCTGCTGTTATTAGCTTCCGGTGTGATATATTCTAGAATGATATATTCAGAAGTGTAATTTGTATCTTTGTACGGCAGGATCAGGCAGTTTCCGGCATCCGTCTGTGCATTATGTAAGATGAATTTCTGTTCGCCGCCCTGATCCGGATCATAGACAGAAATCTGACTTTCTTTGTACCAGCCAAGCATTAATTTTGAGAAACAACAGAAATCCGTAGACGCATCCGTGTCCATCAGTTCTGTGCCGGCTGTGTCAGTTTCTCCATGGAATCCCTCATAATCTTCTGAATAATATAAATAATAATCCGGCAGACCCATGCAGTGTCCCATCTCATGCAGATAACTGGAGGTGAAATTTTTATAATCCGTTGCAGAGTTGATCTGTGCATTGCCTGTGATGATATGCCCGATCCTGACATCATCCGGCATGTAGTCATAGATTCCGGAATCACCTGCACAAGGCCACCAGTTTTCGTCTCCGGCTTGTTCGGGGACAGTAAACAGAGTGGCATCAATCACGGAATCGCCGTCTCCGTCGAATTGGCTGAAATCAATCACATTATCAAAAGCGGCATAGCATTCTTGGACGAGTTTTGCTTTATCTGTATCATAGGCAGATTGATTTTCTTTTGCAGTGTATCGGAACACTTTTCCGGAAAGTTTCATGGTATTCTTAGAAGAACGCCCATAGAATGCAGAAAAGCTCTCAAATGGATAATTCGCATTCTCAGAATCCGGATTCCCGAATGCAATTTCTGTCAGTTCTTCTTCTGTCGGTGCATAGGTATATTGACAATCCGGAAAGTCCACATAGAAAATCACAAGATTTGCATTTCCCTGTGACGGCAGGGAAGCATCAATTTCTGCAATCGGTGCAGAAATAAAAAGATCTGGTTCATCCTGTGGCGGTTCATGACGGATCATTGTCCATTCTCCGTTTAATACAACACGCTTGAGCAGGACAAAATCGTAGATATTGACAATCCTGTCAGAATTTAGATCACCGATCAGGAATTGTTCCTCTGTGATTTGTTCCAGACCCAGAAGATATTTCTGCATCAGGATTAAATCTGCAATATCTACAGAAATATCCTGGTTCAGATCGCCTTTATAGAACCAGAAATCAGCCGGAAGATTGTCTGCATCCGGATTTTCCGCAAATGCAGACAGGTTTGTGATAGTTGCCGGTGTCAGCATGAGAATGCCACAGATACCAGCGAGTATTTTTTTCAATTTCAGCATGAAAATCCTCCTGTTATTTTGTTTCAAAGCCTTTTGCATCGCCTCTTGCCATGACAACCTGATAGCCAGCGGATTCCACACGTTTGGCAAGTGCATGATACTGCTGTGCCGATTCATCCCCTGTGCAGATCTTGTTGTCATAAAGCATGTATTTTTTGCGTACACTCATAGGAGAAAGATTCGGCATGATGACGTTTGCACCCATCTGTAAGCCGAGTTCTCTCCCTTCCGGATGGAGCGTCCCCAGTGCCGTTGTTGCCGGGAGCAGGACTTTCGGGAACATCAGTCTTAAAATACCCAGTAATTTCAGGACGGATTCCAGGTCTCCGTTATGGAAATTCCGGAATGGTGTGTCTTTATGGGACAAAAATGGACCAATTCCGATCATTTGGGGGTTTAATTCCTGCAAGAATCGTAAATCTTCTATGAGATGATCCAACGTCTGATACGGTGCGCCGATCATCATGCCTGCACCGACCTGATAGCCGATTTCCCGGAGCTGAAACAGACAATTTTTTCGGTTGTCGCAGGACATTCCTGCTGGATGCAGTTTTGCATAATGTGCAATATCTGCTGTTTCGTGCCGGAGCAGATAACGGTTTGCACCTGCCTGAAAATATGCCTGATAGCTTTCGTAGCTTTTCTCACCAATAGAGAGCGTAATCGCACAGTCCGAATATTGCAGATGAATCATAGAAATGATATCACAGATCCGGTCATCCGTGAAATAGGGATCTTCACCGCCTTGGAGTACAAAAGTCCGGAATCCGAGTGCGTAGCCCTCTTTACAGCATTCCAGAATATCTTCTCTTGTGAGACGGTATCTGACGGCATTCCGGTTGCTTTTACGGATGCCGCAGTAGAGACAGTCATTCTTACAGTAATTTGTAAATTCAATCAGACCTCTAAGATACACATCCGTGCCGTAATGTTCCCGGCGGACAGCATCTGCATTTTGTGCAAGGATCTCATGACAGGAGTCGTCAATCAATAATAACCGAAATTCTGCGTCTGTAAGATTTCGTGTTTCCCTGAGTTTTTGAATTAATGCAGAGGAATTTTGCATAGTCAACACTTCCTAATCTGAATCTGAGATGGATAACTATTTCTATTTTACTATAATTCAGGCGGTTTGTCAAGAAAGGGGGAAATATTTCTTGTTGAAAATTCTGTTGTTCAATCTTTTATTTGCAATTCTGGAAATCCTGATCTATGCAGGATCTTTTCTGAATCCGGAACAGAAACTGATTGCCGGATTTCTGAGTGTGATAGTATTCTGGAGCGTGAATCATTATTTGCTGAGATTACAGGATCTGTGGAAAGCCTCCCTGCGTCCTCAGAATATCAGGGACTGTGAAAATTCCCTGAAATATTGGCTGAGCAGATCGAGTCCGTTCCGGGAAGAATTGAAAAATGCTCGAGATCAACTGGAATACTTTACCCGGAAGCAGGCAGCATTGCGGGAACTGATGGGGCAGAATGCCGTATTTAAGGATGTGAGCCTGGATGCTGAAAAATATTTATTGCAAAATTTTCAAAAAATTCTGACCCGGATGCGGATTCTGGACTTTCATCTGAAAATGAAACATGCATCAGGAATACAGAAACATAAAATTTATTTTTATCAGATTTTGGAACAGAACCAGGAATTTTTGCATCAGTATGAAAATTTCGTGATAGAGATTTCACAGCTTGGCACAGAAG